>CACXXY010000050.1 GCA_902771655.1 uncultured Bacteroidota bacterium
TGAACGTCGGTGACGTGATCATCAAGATCCCCCGCGCTATCGGTAAGTCCAGTGATATCACCGGTGGTCTGCCTAGGGTCACTGAGCTCTTCGAGGCCAGGACTCCTTCCTCTCCCGCCATCCTTTCCGAGATCAACGGACAGGAATTGAGTTTGGTGACGGGTAGGGTGACGTACGACTGTTTCGGCAGGACGGTCGAACAATACCATCCGTTTAAAGAGGATATAACATTGTTCGCCACCTACAATCCCTATTGTTCGCCAGAAACCCGAACAGCTACTTGGTATGACATCATGGATCGCCAGACCAAAGTGAAGTTGCCCACATTGGACAGTACAACGATTGCGTATGGGATGGAATCTTGGGATGGCAAGACACTTTTGCGAACCATCACCACAGACGCAAAAGGGAACCAAGTACGGGTTTTGACGGGGACCATGGGACAACGTTTAGTCCAAATTGCGCCTGGAAGTACAATCACTCGCTTTGTTTACGATTGTTTGGGACAGTTGTTGAAAAGTTTTGACCCTGACAGCTTGGAAGTCGCGTATGAGTATGACTGGCTCGGACAACAGGTTTATCGCAGGCATACAGATGCAGGAACCGACAGGTTCATCTTTGATGCTTCAGGGAACTTGATCCGTCATGAAAATGCCGCTGGAGAGTACTTGGATTACAAATACAACTATAGCCAGCTCACAGACGTAACTTGCTCCCATTATTCTGCAAATAACGTGCATTATGATTATGGTACAATGGCTGACGCAGGTATCAATGCCGTCGGCAAAGTCATCTTCCAGGAGGACGCTTCCGGCTGGCAATCATTTTCTTATGGAAAGTTGGGCGAACTGACCGAAAATATTCGTACTTTTGCGCTTCCGTTTGACGACCAAACCTATACTTTCAGAATGAAGTACGAGTACGACAGCTGGAACCGCATACAGAAGATGATATATCCCGATAGCGAGGTGGTAAGCTATGGCTACAACCTTGGCGGAATGTTGAACAGTGTTTCGGGTGCCAATTCGGGCTATGTTTATCACTATATCGACAGTATCCAATACAATGAATTCGAAATGAAGGAGGCTTTGTATTATGGCAATGGCACAAAAACGTTTTACAAATATGACATTCTGCAACGGCTCATAAATTTACAGTCCTATACCGCCACCACAGCAACACCAAGCGAGCTTATGCAAAATATTGATTACACTTATGATGCTGTAAGCAATATCACAAGCATAGAAAATTTCGCAGGGATCTTGGCTAATGGATTGGGCGGAAGTTACAACAACCACTATAAATACGACAACCTTTACAGGCTGATTTATTCAACCGGAAATTGGGATGGGACCCACCCGGTCCATTACAAGACATTACTGGAATATCTGCCCAATGGCAGAATCGATAAGAAATACACTGATGCACAGATATACCAGCAGACGGCTTATTCCAATTCCGTCAGTAACGTGTTTTATGACAACAGCTACCACTACAACACGACGGGGCAGAACAACACGTTGTCATACATTGATGGCGGACCTTATCAGGAGTTTGAGTGGGATGCCAAAGGCAACATGATTTATCATGAGCATGACGGCATACCCATGCAACGCTATCTTTGCTGGGACGAACAAAACCGTCTGTTGGGAGTCGCGGACAATAACAGTCTCTCTTTCTACCTTTACGATGCCAATGGCGACAGGACGTACAAATACACAGGCTATTACACATTGCAGAACCAGAGCGGCCAATGGCGTTACTTCTATCAGATGAATAACGCCACTTTGTATGCCTCGCCGTACTTCGTAGCAACCAATCAAGGTTACACAAAGCATTATTATGCCGAGTCCGAGCGGATATGTTCGAAAATCGGCGGCGGTGGATTGGCAGACATTGACTCGCTGATTGTCACAGAAGATGATTTTGACAACAAGCACGCATCCTTAAATTATCATCTCGAACAAGTTGCCGAGTGTTTAAACGCTCCCGATTATAATAGAAACGACATTCTAAACGAGCTGTATCATTGGAAATATCCACAGGAGGATCTGGAGGACAAACGCTACTTTTACCACACAGACCATCTTGGGTCTTCTTCTTGGATAACCTACTCTGACGGAAAGGCAGTACAGCATCTGCACTACCTTCCTTGGGGCGAGGAATTCGTGGATCAGCGAAGCACTGATTTTTCTGCCCGTTACACGTTCTCCGCCAAAGAAAAGGATGCTGAGACGGGCTTAAGCTACTTTGGATCACGCTATTACAGCTCGGATTTGAGTGTGTGGCTCAGCGTGGACCCGATGAGTGACAAATATCCCCATCAATCGAACTATGTTTACTGTAGTAATAACCCTTTAAAGGTGATTGATCCCGATGGGGAAGATGAGTGGGAAGTGAATGAAGTCACAGGTCAGGTACAACATTATTCAAATAATAATCCTGACAAGCTTTTCGTAACCACAGCATATGGTCAAAGGAGGGATGATGTTGCTCCTTTGGATGTTGATAGGGAAGTGATGCAACAACTGTTTTCTGATGAGACACTAACAGCCTTTGCCGGTACAAACAAGCGCGACGAAATGAGCAAAATGTTCGACTATTTGGCAGATAATACATATGTCGAATGGACACATGTGGGTGCAAGTTTTACAATCTTGAATAAAGATGGCTGTTCAACTCTTACTTCTGATTTGTTATTTACAAGACATCAATTCACAAGTTGTAGTATGAGAGGAACGCTTGAGGATTTTGCAGAGAACGGTGTCTTGGATTTCCACAAGCACTCACATCCGAACAAGTATTTAGGACTCAATCCTTATTATAGAGAGGTGTACCCATCGACTTCTCATATTCCCTCCAGATCTGATATCGCGAATAAGAATAGTTATCCCTGGGGTGTACCATTTAGACAACCATTTTTTCTCTTACGAAATGGCAAAAGAAATATTTACTATTAGCATATGTGCTATATTGATAAGCACAGGACATTTATTGGCGCAAGATTGGCTTTCTATAGAACAAAAAGAAAGCGTTTGCGCTTTCGATTCTCTTATTGTTTCCAATCCACAATATTACGTATTGTTGGACACTATCGAATATTATTGGTCTAAATGCGAATTCGCTAGGATTCCTAGTTTTGCACGGATTAGTTTTCTGGATACAAATCATTTTCAGGTCACAGTAATGCAGGTGATTGAAATAACACCCTTGGCGACAAGCTGCTATATGAATAATATTTATGGGGTTACCTGTTATAGAAATCATCAATATTTTTTTGGCGCCACCTATGAATGGATGATAGATAAAAAATCATTGCAGAAATCATCTTCTATATACGTCCCCTCCTATTTTTCAGCTCAAGAATATCGTGAATTGACGAATAAAACAAATTTTATAGTCAAGAAGGTGCCCCAAGAGATGTTTTATTCGTACTACCCAATGAGTCCATTCGATTTAGACGAAGCAAGAACAGAAAAATACGATCAACTTAGACTTGAAATTATTTTTGTTGGAGATAGGATCATATGCAACGAATTGGAAACATGTATTTGTACAGATCATTTCCCAATAACTGACAATTAAATGACTATTGGTATATTTTTCTTACATTCATATCTCACAAAAACCAGCCGATGAACATAAACTGGACATATAGCCCCAACTCTCTGCAGACTGTTCGGACATTCGTTGAGACCCGAGATTACCGAGCTATTGTCCCTCCGGGACATGGCGGGCGTGGGGTTGCGCTGTCCTACCGAGCTTTGGCCCCTGGCGGGGCTGGCTTCTGCTGCCGGATCTGCACAGGCACTTCCGAATCCCGACCAACTGCTCACTACTCACTGCTAACTGCTAACTCGACTTACACGTTCTCCGCCAAAGAAAAGGACTCCGAAACCGGCCTATCTTACTTCGGCTCACGGTATTACAGCTCGGATCTGAGTGTGTGGTTGAGCGTGGACCCGATGGCGGCGAAATATCCGTCATTGTCGCCGTACACGTATTGCGCGGACAACCCGGTGAAGTTGGTGGATCCGGATGGGGAGACGTTTGTTGGGGTTGATGGAGAAAATGTTGAGGTGAACCAAGAAAAAAACGGCAAAATATCAGTAGGGAACAATGCGTCTGATGATTTGAAACGAATGGCGTCTATGATCAATGAATCAGGCAGCAAAACCGCAGCCAGACAATTTATGAGATTGTCAAAAAATGAATGTAAGATTCATTTTCAAATAGTTCAGGACGATGGGAATGGCGGGAGACTCGGATACCATCAAGCACATGGTGAGAACGGCAATCCTTTAGATTGGAATGATGAACAGGGCACCTTTTCGGAAATGCCAAGCTATATTAATAATACGACATATAAGGAAGCCACCATCACTATCTTTGAGAATGTTGTTGCTAAATCTAAAGGACAATTTAGCTATCAAGATAATAAGACACTGACATTAGAAAATGCACTGGTGGTAGTATTCGCACATGAGACCGAACATAATTTGAACAAATTAGACATTCTTTCGATTAAGTATGCTATCATGGGAGGCGGTTATAATTTACGTAATGTTGAGAAAAATGCAGAAAGAATTGAGAAGAAAACACTTAGAGAGATTTACTATGCAAAATAAGGGATTGACGGGTATTCCCCTTTTATTTATACTCTTTTTTCTGCTGCATTTCTGTTCAGCTCAAGACACTTTGTCTAAAATAACATTCTATGGAGAAAAGGATTCTTACCAGAGATGCATTGGTAAGGAATTTGTCAGATTAAACAGAAGCTATCGGACAGGGATCAAGTTTGGCTTGTATTACATGTACGATCTTGTGTTTACCGACAACAAATTGACTTCCGAAAACGACACCCTATATCTAATGGACAAGCATATTTATCATGTCGTTTCCCCAAGCGTGTATGGCAAAGTATCCATGATCATCATTCCTTTTGATGGTGGCTTATTCGCGTTTATAGGGCTGAATTGTTGCAAGAAAAAACATGATGTTGAAGACGTTGTCCGATGGGTGTCAGACAACTGTCCAGATGTTGATCATTCGACGTTGGAGAATATCAGAAATCATAAAGCATTTCATCCGAATATCCCCATTGACCCTCAAGGCAGTACTCCTATATGCGAATGGAGGTGTCGGCACCGCCAGTCACAAAAACGCTATCATTATAGAAAGCCTAAAATTATATTTCGTATGAACAACTAACCAGAAAACACCGACCCTGCGTTCAGAAGGATGTGATATTTTCATATCTTTACCCTGCAAAAGCCACCGATGAATCATCGCCGAGCATATCGCCTCCCCCAGTCCCTCGAAAGCAGCACGTCATTCCGCCCGCGACGACAGGAGCTGGCGGAACCTCCAACATTCAGCACCGGTGTTATCGTTCAGGCGGAATCTCCATCTCGCTCCGAATTGCTACAAAAAAAATACTACTTTTGCACCGTCGAACAATCGCGTATGATCCACGACCGAACATATCGCCCCGTCCCCTACGCCCCCGCACCCCGTCTGCAGGACGCGGACGGCTCCATGCGCCAAGCTCCGCGCCGATCCGCGGGACACGCGGCGACATACCCCGTCCAGCCCCTGAAGGGGCTCCCGGGAACCCGCGCCACCGACGTTTCCTACCGGGCTTCTGTCCCTGCGGGACATGCTGGCCGCGGGGTTGCGCTGTCCTACCGGGCTTTGGCCCCTGGCGGGGCTGGCTTCTGCTGCCGGATCTGCACAGGCACTTCCGAATCCCGTCCAACTGCTCACTACTCACTGCTAACTGCTAACTCAACTTACACGTTCTCCGCCAAGGAAAAGGACTCCGAAACCGGCCTATCCTACTTTGGCTCACGCTATTACAGCAGCGATTTGAGCGTTTGGCTGAGCGTGGACCCGATGAGTGACAAATATCCGTCGCTGTCGCCGTACACGTATTGCGCGGACAACCCGGTGAAACTCACAGATCCGGATGGGCGGTGGATTCCCGGGCTGGATGAGGACTACAACATCACTGTTACCAAAGAAGAAGGTGATGATTTCAACTCCTTTAGGGAATTCATGGGGCCAGGTTATAGCGATGAGGAAATTAAAAACATGTTTGATGACTTACAAGGAGATAAAATAAATTTGACTAAATCCTATGGCGGAGTCTTTCAGCGTATGACAAACGCTTTGAACAACGCCTATGGTGATCCTGAATTCTTGGGTGCGGACAACTATAATTGTTGGGGGGCTGCACTTAATCTAACAAGTGGATATGAATTGACTAAAAGAACTTCATATACATTAGGGTCAGGGATAGATACCGAGGATAAATTCGATGAATTATTAACAAAGTATTATACACAAGTCTCACCTGAAATGGCTTCGGTCGGGAAAACAGTGTTAAGGTATGGTTTCACGCCAGATGTTGCAAAACATGCTGCGATCTATATGGGTAAGGATAGAAGTGGGAACGAATATGTTTTCACAAAAAATGGGTGGAGGACACCGCCCGCAATCTCAACAGTGGGAAACATGTTGGCGCCTGGTGGTTATGGCGTTAACTGCAGTATTGGCTCTGTAAACGACAACAACTGCTACGGAAACGGCTATTACACTTCTAAACAACCTAAAAGATGAAAAAAACATTACTATTTGTTTTCCTCGCATCCTTTTTGATTGTGGGTTTCAGTCAGGTCAACCCTGTTCTTAAATATATCACCGATTGTGACACGACCTTTATATACGACAAGGATATCCGGACATCAAAGAAAAATTTTCAATCACTTAATATCTTCTTACAGGGAGAGATACTAAAAAAACTGTCTGAGAATAATTGTCATTTTGGACAATTGTTCTATTTCAAAGATAATGATTGGATTTTACTAAAGCCTCAACCTATCAGGTCGGAAACACTGCCCGACGGGTATTATTATTGCGTTTTAGAGGATGGAACTTTTATTAATGATGATGGTTGCATAAGGCTGGGGTACTATTCCAGAAAAAAAACAAAGCGAATGCAAGCCGCAGAACGAAGATATCGTCGAAAAGTGGACAGAATATTCGGTGCTCCTCCGTTTTAGCCCCTCCCCAATGAAATGTCTTCAAATAATACAGAATTTTCGTATCTTCGCCACGTCAAAAACCACCGATGATCCACGACCGAACATATCGCCCCGTCCGCCGCGTCCCCGCATCCCTTCTGCGGGGCGCGGACGGCTCCATGCGCCAAGCTCCGCGCCGATCCGCGGGACACGCGGCGACACACACCGTCCAGCCCCTGAAGGGGCTCCCGGGAACCCGCGCCACCGACGTTTCCTACCGAGCTTTGGCCCCTGGCGGGGCTGGCTTCTGCTACCGGATCTGCACAGGCACTTCCGAATCCCGACTAACTGCTCACTACTCACTGCTAACTGCTAACTCGACTTACACGTTCTCCGCCAAAGAAAAAGACCCCGAAACCGGCCTAAGCTACTTTGGATCACGGTATTACAGCAGCGATTTGAGTGTGTGGTTGAGCGTGGACCCGATGGCGGGGAAATATCCACATCAATCCAACTTTGTTTATTGTAGTAATAATCCTATAAAAGTGGTTGATCCTAATGGGGAGGATGAGTGGGAAGTGAATCAATCTGGTTATATTAGACATATCCGAAATGACAAACCTAATCGATTATATGCTGTGTACGGCTATGGGAAAGAAAGATGGGGAAAACGGAAGTCTGATGTGGAGCCTCTTAATGTTGATGAATCTATTATGGAAACAATGGACAATCGTGGCAAATATACCACTTTTTCGGCTCAAAATAACAGAGCAAAAATGGATGAGTTGTTTAACTTTTTTGCGGACAACACCGATGTGGAATGGACACAATTAGGCATACATGATAAATGTGAAAACAAATACGATTTTCTATCAACAAGTCATGTAAATATACACTCGGATTTACCTCTAACTTACAAAGCTATGGTTCACGCCAATGCAAAAAATGGCACCTTGGACACATTTAAACACAGCCATCCTAATAACTACACAGGTTTTATAATTTATTATCAAATTATTTATCCCTACACTTGTCATATTCCATCTGGAGACGATAGGAAAACCAAAAATGAAATTCTCGATGAATACAGATTAGATAAACCAAAACCACAGTTTTTTTTAAGAAATGGAGGTCATAATTATGTGTACTAATAGAATAACATGTTGCATGGCGTTTCTTGTCTTGTTTAGTACGGCAGATTTAAAAGGTCAAAAAGGCATACCCGCACTTTTCCCCGATACCATTTCTTTTCAGAATCTTTCCATCTGTGATGAAAACATCGTCCCAATGCTACAGTGCATTGACAGTTGTTGGACATGTTCCCCCTTCTCAGATAGATTTTCTTATGCAACTATGACACCACGCAAAGATTCAACGAATGGAACATTATGGAATATAACCATAGAGCAATGGTGGGATTATTCTTGGTTTACAGTGAATTTGTATCCAGGACTTTGGTGCCCTTTTTTTACTATAGGTCTTTTAGTTTTTAATAATCGCCAAATAATAGTTGGCGTTTTACATGATTCGTCGGCTCGCAACGAAAATCCCGACAGCCGGTCAATCGTAGAGCAATATTTCTGTTGTGACAATGACACGGTCTCTATTACTCGTGGTTCAATTGAAAGAATAATATCCGAGTCCGAATTTATCTATCGAAAAGACATTGTGAACAGTAAATGTGGCATAGGTATTGGTCCTCCCGAAACAAGAACAAGTATTTCTTATCCGATTATTGAATTTGATGTTTTAGACTCTAATGGTTCATGTACAATCCTTGGAGATATAGAGCCTGTTTATCTTTATTAAGTCAAGCTAACGTTTCCTCTATTTGCCACCAATGAACCGCCACCAACCATATCGCCCACCGCTCCCGCAGCCACCTGCAGATTTCATACGTGTAGATACGTGTTATACGCGGAGATCCATGAATCCCTATTCGGGAATCTCACCCGTCCCCGCCTCCGCCCCGGGCCACCGAGCTGTTGTCCCTCCGGGACAAGGCGGTCGCAGGGAAACGTCATCCTACCGGGCTTTGGCCCCTGGCGGGGCCGGCTTCTGCTACCGGATCTGTACAGGCACTTCCGAATCCCGTCTAACTGCTCACTACTCACTGCTAACTGCTAACTCGACTTACACGTTCTCCGCCAAAGAAAAGGACTCCGAAACCGGCCTAAGCTACTTTGGTTCACGCTACTACAACTCTGACTTGAGCATTTGGTTGAGTGTGGACCCGATGGCGGACAAGTATCCGAGTATGAGTTCGTATGTGTATTGTGCGAATAATCCGGTGAAGTTGGTGGATCCGAATGGGGAAGATATTTGGGAGATTAACGAAGAGGGTAGAATTATTAATCACGACAAATCATTCACCGAAAAAGATATCGTTTATAGAATTGATAATAATGGCAACCGAATTGAAGGTGAGTTCGTTGCTTTTGACTATGGCACAATTGAACAACAAAAATCCATAACATATTCGCCAGATGGGAAAACTGTCGACACCTATGACATGTATCAAGTAAGAGGTGATGATAACGGAACAAAATTGTTTGAATTTATAGCTCAAACTGTAAGTGGAGCAGGAATTGAAGTGTCTCAGATACAATGTGGAGAAGAAGGAAAAAACGGATTGAATTTTATAACATGTTCTCATGAAAAACCACATGATGAAGTTAGAAATGGAAACACTTACACTGTATCAAGCGAAAAAAGTGGTTGGCTTGTTTTTTCTGGGCGATTGCAATATGGATACACCATAAGAGCATGGAATCATAGCCATCCTAGTTCAACTAATGCTAGTGAAGCAGATATGTCATTAAAAGCATCTGCCAACAAGATTCTTCAAGATTCGGGTAGAGCTTGCCCTCAATATAATATATATCACGTTCCCTCAAAAAAAACCATTCCTTATTAATCCTTATGAAAAAAATAATTTTACTAATATTGTTTTTTATTCCTGTTGCAATTGTAGGACAAGTCTTACGAGAGAAAGCTTCTGTTGTTAAGGATTTTGGTACAGAACGATGGGAATTGATGGAATATGATTTACGACAATATACAATTGTGGACTCTTCGGTTGAATCGCAATTAAGAGAAATATTGGGCATCGAACAAACGTCTAAAATCCCAAGCATGTGGAAACATTTGATGTTCGTGGAGTACATAGGTGACACAATAAAATTAAGAATAGAATATCAAGATGCGCCTTACATGCTGCCAGGATTAGCGGGCTTTTTTCATATTGATGATATGGACATATTGTTTTACAACAAACCACCAACTTTTCTGAAAGCCACGAGAATGTTCAAGACTTTTGCTTACAGAAGGCATCTTTACAAGATAGGGAAAGATGATTGGGTGGAGTTTTCCGGCGACAATTGCAGTCATATTTGGTATTTAATTTATTTCAACAACACGTTTTTTGTTGATAGGGACTTCTAATTATAGACATCAACTATAATGGAAAAGAACATGAGCAAATTAGGCAATGTTCCGCACAGATACGCGCGATACGCGGAGATAATGTTCTATGAGGACGCCTCCGGCTGGCAAACTTTTAAATATGGCAAACTCGGCGAACTTACCGAAAATATTCGTACTTTTGCGCCGCCATTTGAGAATCAGGCCTATACGTTCAATATGTATTTCGAGTACGACAGTTGGAACCGCATTCAAATAATAACCTATCCCGATGGAGAGAAGGTCTCGTATGACTATAACCGTGGCGGGATGCTGGAAAGTGTTATTGGAGACAAAAACGGGGACACGTACAAGTACATTGAAGAAATCCGATACAATCCGTTTGAGCAGAAAGAATCCGTTCATTATGGCAACGGCACTGTGACAGATTACAGTTATGACGTGTTGCTGCGGCTCAGCCATCTTCGTTCCGTGTGTGCCGACGGCACGATGCAGGACATTGACTATGACTACGATTCTGTGAGCAACATCAATTTCATTGAGAACCACGCCGGTGCTTTGCCCAGCGGTTTGGGCGGGACATACCGTAGCGACTACTCCTACGACAATCTCTACCGCCTGATATCCGCGAATGGAGAATGGCACGGCAACAATGACCTCTATTATGAGACATCCATGGACTATGAGGCGAACGGCAGGATTTCAAGAAAGGTTTTATATGCAGACACTTGGCTCAATGGGAATTACACTACTGAAAGCTACACCAACGACTACCATTACAACAGCAGCCAGCCCAACACATTGGCGTATATTGACAACAGCAACTATCAAGACTTTGCATGGGATCGTAAGGGGAATATGGTATTCCACCACAACGATCATTCGGGCTACGACCGCAGGCTTTGCTGGGACGAGCAGAACCGTCTGCAAGGAGTGGTGGATTATGGACGGCAGCTTTCATATTACCAGTACGATGCTGGAGGTGAAAGAACCTACAAATTCACTGGCGAATACACTGCCCAAAACCAGAGCGGACAATGGCACTACTTTTACAGATTAGATAAGTCAACTTTGTATGCCTCGCCGTACATAGTGAGCAACGAAAAGGGCTATACCAAACATTATTATGCAGAAAGCGAAAGGATTGCCAGCAGAATTGGCGGCGGCGGCCTGCAGGAGCTGGACAAAGGGACTGTGAATGAGCCTGGCCTGTTTGATGAGCACAGGGAGCGTGCGAACGCTCTTCTCGAACGGACTGCGGCGTGCCTCGAAGCAAGCGTGCTGCCTGTATGGGACGTTCTATCCTACCTCTATGAATGGCGAGAAATACGAGAGGAGGAGAAAGACTGCTATTGGTATCACCCCGACCACCTCGGTTCCTCTTCTTGGATAACCTACACCGATGGCTCCGCCGTGCAACATTTGCACTACCTCCCGTGGGGCGAGGACTTTGTGGACCAACGGAGCACCAGCTGGAATGCGATGTACACATTTTCCGCAAAGGAGAAGGATACCGAAACGGGTTACTCCTACTTTGGTTCACGCTACTACAACTCTGACCTGAGCATTTGGCTGAGTGTGGACCCTCTATCAGACAAGTATCCAAGCATGAGCCCGTATGTTTACTGTGCTAATAACCCGGTGAAGTTGGTGGATCCGAACGGGGAGGAATTGACAGATTTTTATGATATTGTAACTGGCGAGCATATAGAGCATATTGAAGATGGGATAGATGAAGCAATCGCTGTTCACAGAAGTGTTTATGATGCTTATGTTGAAGAAGGAACCTTGGAAGAAAACAAGGACAAAATAGGTTACTCTTTAGGGAAAAATTCTGATTTTGTTGATTTGGCAGGAACTATTTATGCAGAATCAGATGCGTGGAATTATTCATTAGAAGAATCTGCTGGAATAGGATCTGTGCTTCGAAACAGGGCAATTGCTAATAATTCTTCATTGGTTGCAGAAGCATCAAGTGGAAATGTTTTCGGGTGGGGAAATCGAGAATCAATTATGTCTCCTAAAGCCAACCCAAAGAAAGTACGTATTGCTTATAGAGCGGCCATGCTCACCATAGAAGGTGGCTGTGACTTTTCCAAAGGAGGATATTATTGGCAAGGAAGAGATTTTGCAAAACCAGGAAGTGGTGCAAATAATCGTTTTTATCAAACCGGTTTTCATTTCAGATCTCCGCGTCATGATATCTTTGGTATGGGTGATAAGATCAGCAATGATTCTTGGAAGTACAAATACGAATCCACCGCTGCAGCTGGTGGAACTGTCTTTATGAGACTGACAGAAGCTTGGAAGAATGCAAATCATACAAAAAAATGGAATGGAGGCCGTTAAAACTATGAAACATCACATTATAACACTAATGATTGTTTTGGGATTTGTCTGTTGTTGTTGCAGGGATTCAAAACCATCGAATCATAGTACTCCTCTTGATAATGATGGTGTATTGTTTCTTTGCGAAGAAAACTATTCCCCAACAGACACCGTTTATCCCATCCTTATCACAGATTCTACCAAAATAAACCATATAACAAATATGTTACGAAATAAGTTCGTTCCGCAACAAGACTTTGATTTTTTCAATTTGGAAGAAGGTGAATTCTATCGTTTGGGACAGTTTTTGGTTGTTAATTGTATGCTTGTGGGTCCCTCGGGGTGGGCTTCAAACTTTCGCCAATTTTTTATTATAGATGTTAATAGTCATAGAAGTGTCCATATAATGAGTTTGTCAAATAATATCAATAACTTTTTTTTATCTGATAATTTGATGGTTAACAGTATTGAGTATCCTGATGACTTCTTCCATGGCAGAGTATCCGAACATTTTTTTGATGCGGAAAGCACTACATTTAAACTGATAAATACGGTTATAGAAACAGACTCTCTATCTACCATATCTGTAAAAGAATTTGAAAAAACAATAAAATGGAAAGATGTATATGATTATCTCGTGCCGCGAGTTCAATAGAATCAACCTATAGCGGAACCTCCTCCGAGGAGACGTGCTTTGCCACGGTGCGCTGGGAACTGAAGATTAGACACAAAAACGACCTTTCCCGTGTACGATGAAAAATGTATCTTTGCGCCGTCAAACAATCGCGTATGAACCACGACCGAACATATCACCCCTTCCGCTGCGTCTCCGCACCCCGTCTGCGGGACGCGGACGGCTCCATGCGCCAAGCTCCGTGCCGATCCGCGGGATACGCGGCGACACACCCCGTCCAGCCCCTGAAGGGGCTCCCGGGAACCCGCGCCACCGACGTTTCCTACCGAGCTTCTGTCCCTGCGGGACATGCTGGCCGCGGGGTTGCGCTGTCCTACCGAGCTTTGGCCCCTGGCGGGGCTGGCTTCTGCTACCGGATCTGTACAGGCACTTCCGAATCCCGTCCAACTGCTCACTACTCACTGCTAACTGCTAACTC
>CACXXY010000051.1 GCA_902771655.1 uncultured Bacteroidota bacterium
TGCACCAAGTCGGCATATTTGATGACTTCGGCACGGATAAAACCTCTTTCCAAGTCGCTGTGGATCACACCTGCCGCCTGGGGGGCCAACATACCCTTGTGGATGGTCCAGGCGCGGTTTTCCTTGCCGCCTACGGTGAAGAAAGAGATAAGGTTCAGCATCTTGTAAGCTGCCTGTATCACCTTGTTCACGCCAGGCTCGTTCAAGCCCGCATCACGTAAAAATTCCGCACGGTCTTCCGCACTTTCCAATTCGGCGATTTCTGCCTCTATCTTGGCGGCAATCACCAACATCTCGGCGTCTTTGTCTTTTAGATATTCTCTTACGCTGTCCACGTAAGCGTTTCCGTTTACTGCATCAGTGTCGTTGACGTTGCACACGAACATCATCGGCTTCTCGGTCAGGAGCATCATGTCGCTCACCACGGCTTTTTCCTCCGGGGTAGCCTCCATGGTTCTCACATTCTGGAAATTCTCCAGATGGGCTTTGTATTTCTGCAGCACTTCATAATCGTGCTTGGCGGTTTTTTCACCCGCTTTCACGGCTTTCTCTACCTTGAGCATTTTCTTGTTGATTTGCTCCAAATCCTTCACTTGCAACTCAAAATCCACAATCTCGATGTCTCTTACGGGGTCAACGGAGCCTTCCACATGGGGCAGATTCTCGTTGTCGAAGCAGCGCAACACATGGATGAGGGCGTCGCACAAACGCACATCGGCCAAGAAGCTGTTGCCGATACCTTCGCCCTGACTGGCACCCTTGGCCAAACCGGGAATATCCACCACATCCAAGGTGGCGTAAATAAGTTTGTCGGCCTTGATGAACGTGTCGATATTGGCTAAACGTTCATCGGGCACGGGGCAAACTCCAATATTGGACTTGTTGGTGCTGTATGCAAAATCAGTTACCGCCGCTTTCGTATTGGAGATGCAGTTGAACATCGTTGTTTTTCCTGAGTTGGTCAAGCCAACAATTCCGCATTTTAAGCCCATGGTGATTTAGGTTTTAGGTTATAGGTGTTAGGTGTTAGTAGGGTGGAGTGAAGCAAGGAACAATAACTATTAATTGTTAACTATTAACTGATTAGAATCCCAACACAATGTCTTCCACGTGGTCGATTTCGGGCAGGTAGTGTTTCAGGGTTTGCTCCACACCGTTTTTCAAGGTCATTTTGGCGTGAGGACAGGAACCGCAGGCGCCCTGCAATTTTACTTTCACCACATTGTCCGCTGTCAGCTCAATAAACTCAATATCACCGCCATCCTGTTGCAAATAGGGGCGGATCTGGGATATTATCGACTTGACTTTCTGTTCTAAAGTTGGGTTTTCCATCTCATTTCAATTTGATTTGCAAAGATACGAAAAAAAATTAGCAAATGAGTTAATTAGCAAATTAGCAAATGAATTTATCAAGTTGATGGTTTTTAATGTGCTAATTATAATTATGGGGAGTTTTGCATTCCGTGCTCAAGGGGAGTGCTTCGCAGGGGAGTCTCACGCTACGCGTTCGAGGGGAGTTTTTAATGTGCTAATGTGCCAATTAAACTGAAAGCCGAAAATTGAAAACTGTAACTATTAACTATGTAACTCTCTGACCCCTGACCCCTGATCACTGATCACTGATCACTGACTCCTGTCACCTCTTTTTGGTTTTTTCTCCACCGAGAAACCGAATTTTCCGAGGATTTTGCCTAAGCCATAATATTGTCCGTGTGAGTAGGCTACCAGATTGGCGCGTTTGAGGTCCAAGGCTCCGGTTTTCTTGTCCAAATAATGCGGGTCGGCATGCACTGCCACCACCTTGGCCATGAACATATCGTGCGTGCCCAAAGGCACTATTTCTGTCACCTCGCACTCGATGTTGACAGGTGCCTCATAAATCATGGGAGCTTTCACCACACTTGCTTTTACAGGTGTGAGGCCGGTCTCCAAAAATTTGTTGTATTTCTTGCCGGAACGTACACCGCACCAGTCAGTTACCGCTGCCAAGGGTTCATTCACCAAGTTGATGACAAATTGCTTCCGCTCTTTGAGGATAGTGTAGGAGTAACGTTCGGGGCGCACTGAGATGTAGCACATTGGCGGATCGGAGCAAAGGGTGCCGGTCCAGGCCACCGTGATGATATTATATTCATCGGGAGTCTCGCCACAGCTCACCATCACCACTGGGGTGGGGTTGAGCATGTTGCCGGGTTTCATTTGTATTTTGGGGGTAGTGTTCATGCTTATAAAAACTGAAAACTGAAAGTTGAGTTTTATTAATTGTCAACTGTCAACTATGAGAATATTCCCGTCAGCAGAATAATGATCAGGGCTAATGGTGCTATATATTTGACAATAAAGTAGTAGATTTTGAAATAGCGGGCTTTGAGCTGGCCGCTGTTGGACAGTTCATCATAGACGTCCACTTTAGGCAGGTACCAGCCGATAAACAGCGTGAATAGCAAGGCTCCTATCGGCATCATGTAGGTAGCGGTCAGTTTGTCGCATAAGTCAAAAATGGTGAGTCCGAATATTGTCACATGACTTAATGGTCCGAAAGAGAGGGTGCAGAAAACACCAATGGTGAAGACGACAAGCGAGAGTATGATAGCGGCTTTGCGGCGGCTCCAATGCAATTCTTCAACGGCCCACAAGACCAGGACTTCCAGCAGGGAGATGGTGGAGGTGAGGGCGGCAATACTGAGGAGCATAAAGAATCCGACGGCGAAGGCCATGCCTCCAGGCATGCTGTTGAACACGTTAGGCAATACCTCATATACAAGGCTTGGACCAGCGGCGGGACTTAGACCGAAAGCGAAAACGGCAGGGAAAATGGCCACTCCGGCCAGGATGGCGATAAAAGTGTCGGCACCGGCAATCCATAAACTGGTGGTGAACAGGTTATCCTGCTTGCGGATATAGGAACCGTAGGTGCATACAGCACCCATGCCTATACTGAGGGAAAACAGTGCTTGTCCCAAAGCATCAAGTACGGAATTACCATTGATTTTGCTGAAGTCTGGCTTGAAAAGGAAGTCAATGCCTTGGCGGGCACCGTCAAGTGTAAGCGAACGGATGCACATCAGTATCATCAGGAGCAGCAGAATGGGCATCAGTATTTTGGTGTATTTTTCAATGCCTTTTTGTACTCCTAAGATAACTATTCCTGCGGTGAGTCCTAAGAAAACAAACTGACAAACCAGCGGCCAGAAAGAGCCGTGGGTGAAGTCGGCGAACAGTTGGCTGATTTCGGCAGGGCTTTTGCCGTTGAGTTGTCCGCTGCCAGACAGGACGATATAATTGAGTGTCCATCCGGCTACCACGCTGTAAAAGGCATAGATGACGAGTGCGGCAACAATGCTGAGGGCTCCTACCCCAAGCCAGGCTTTGTGTTTGGGTGCCAGCACCTTGAAAGCTCCCATCACATTCTGCTGTGAACGCCGCCCGATGACAATCTCACTCATCAAAATGGGCACACCCAGCAAAAAAACGAAAATGATATACATGATGATAAAGGCTCCTCCTCCATTTACCCCTACAGTATAAGGGAAACGCCAAATATTGCCCAATCCAATGGCTCCTCCTGTCGCAGCCAGAATGGCTCCCAAATTAGAGGAAAATCCGCGGTTGTTGTTGTTGAGTGGTTCCATATTTTTGTTTTTTATCGTTTATGCGGTTATACGAGAAGACGCTCGCTTTGCTCGCTCGGAGATTCACTCGCTACACTCGTTCGTTAAGATGAAGAAATCCTTCCCGTCTTCCCGTCTTCCCGAGTGCACGCAGTGCACGTTTCCCCATCTTAACGTTATATTATTTTGCGACAACCAATTCCATCAACTTCGCTATCTCTGCCCGTCGCTTGATCAGCAAATCATATTTGGCCAATATCTGGTCGATGATTTTGTCGGAATGGTCTTGGTGCATTTCTTCTTTCAGCAAATGCAAATATTGCTCAATAAGCTGGAATTTGAACATCAACACCGTTTTATAAACCTCCTCGTTGAGCTTGTATATGCTGTTGTTCACATTGTCGGTGCTGACTTCAAAGCGGCGTAGCCATTCGGGACTGATCTCTATTTCTTCAGATAGTAGGTTTTCAATAGAAAATTGCTGAATATCAGTGTTTTCGTGGTTAACAAATGCTTTTTTTATCTCGTCCTGATTTTCGGCTTTGCTGGCAATCACCGCGTAGTTTTCATAAATATTCTGGAAAAGGGGATTTTTAAAGCTTATTTCTTCTTCAGAAAATTCATTGAAAATGTATTGATCCAGTCTGATTTTCTGACTATGGTTTTGTCCTTCCTCACCAGCAAGTTCAACATCAATTTCGTATGCTCCGTATTTGAGAATCAGCAAGATGATTTTTTTCTCAATTTGGTATAGTGCCTCGTTTTCGTCAAAAATGTTTTCATTGCCGGAAACTTTTTCTTCAGTAGGAGTGTGAATCTCAATCTCTTGCCCGCTTTCCTTCTTGGCGCTATCTTTCAGCGTTTTGACGATGTTTTTCCGCAGTTCCACCGTCAACATCTTTTCCTCAATGCCAAAAAGTTTGGCGAGTTCTTTAATGTAAAGTTGGCGGGTGATGTCGTCCTGAATCAGGGCGATAGACTGGATGATGTCTTTCACCATGGCGGCGCGCTTGGCGGGGTCGTTGCCGGCCTCCGCGGCCATCACTTTGGCTTTGAAAAGGATGAAACTGTCGGCATTATCATGCAGATAATCAGTTATTTCCGAGTCTCTGTGACCTTGGGCGAAAGAGTCGGGGTCTTCGCCGTCGGGCAGCATCACCACACTCACGTTGAAACCGTTGCCCAGCAGAATATTGATGTCTTTGAGGGCGGCATTGATACCGGCACGGTCACCGTCACGCAATACGGTGACATTGTTGGTTTTCGATTTCAGCAGGCGGATTTGGCCGTCGGGGAAAGCGGTACCCGAGGTAGCCACCACATTCTCAATGCCGGCCTGCACCATCGACAGCACATCGGTATAGCCTTCTACCAGATACACATTATCCTGAGATTTGATAGCTCGCTGGGCGTTGTAAAAGCCATATAGCACATTGCTCTTGTGGTAAATAGGGCTTTCGGGCGAATTGAAATATTTGGAAGTCTTCTCGTCCTTTTTCAAAATACGTCCGCCAAAACCCACAGGCTTGCCCAATTTGTCGTAAATGGGGAAGATGACACGGCCGCGGTAAAAGTCGAAAACCTTGCCGCTTTCCGATTTTTTGGTCAAGCCAGTCATTATCAGATGTTCTAGCTGATAGCCGTTTTTCAGGGCTTCCTGAGTGAATTTGTCCCAGCCGTCGGGACAGTAGCCGAGCTTGAATTTCTCAATGGTCTGTTGGGTGAAACCTCTTTCCTTGAAATACGAAAGTCCTACGGTCTGTCCTTCTTCCGTATTAAGTAACTGATTGATAAAGTATTGTTCTGCGAATTTGTTGACTGACAACAAACTTTCTTTCAGTTTTTCTTCGTCCGTCAGGTCTTCCGAGCGGGCATCCTCCACAATGTTGATGCCGTATTTTTTTGCTAAATAGCGTAAGGCTTCCGGGTAGGAAATCTGCTCGTGTTTCATCACGAAATTCACGGCATTGCCGCCGGTGTGGCAGACAAAGCAGTTGAAGATGCCCAGTCGTGGGCTCACATACATCGAAGGATTTTTGTCATTATGAAATGGACACACGCCAACCCAGTTCTGTCCGCGGCGTTTCAGCGGGACAAAGTCGGCCACAACCTCTTCAATTTGGGCGGCGGAGTATATTTCATCAATGGTTTCCTTCGAAATCATTGTTCGTTAACTTTGAATTTCTTGAAGATTTTTTTATCGTTCATGATGTTGACTGCCTTCAGGAAAGTGTCGTCGCTGGTCAGAAATACCTGGTATGCCTCGCCATAGCTGAACAAGGTGCGGGCAATCTCAAATTTCAGGTATTCCTTGATGTATTCGGGAGCTTTGCTGAGGTTTTTCAGTCGCAGCGATTCTGCCTGTTGTTTCTGGATGTATTCGGCCAACATTTTGTCAAATTCGGCTTTGTTGTCGAAATTCTTGCTGTACATGGAGTCGAGTTTGCCCTTGTTTTCCTTGACAAAGCCTTGCAGATATGCGGAGAACACAAATTTCACACTGTCGGTAACCCCTTCTTTTTTGGCATATTGAATGAAGTCATTGTACAATTTGTCGTCGATGACGAAATTCTGCTTATAATCCTCGAAAGTGGGATATTTGGCCTTCATTGCCTCGCGGTTTGTTTCCATGTAATCCATGGTGAAACTGCCGAAGATGCCTTTCCGGGCCAGTTCGTTGTAGAAGGTGGAGTATTTGGAGGTGTCCAAGGGGATGAAAATGTCGGGCATGATGCCGCCACCACCATAGACCACACGGCCTCTTGGGGTTGTATATTTCAGTGAATCAGGGAATTTGATGCTGTCTGCGGTCAGAAATTCACCATGTTTGCTGCGGTTGTTGATGTCGTTGAGGTAGCTTTCCACACCGTCATCGTAGGGTTTTTGGATACAACGGCCAGTGGGTGTATAGTAATGAGAGATGGTCAGTCGCACCATGGACTGGTCGTTCAAGTATAAGGGTTTCTGTACCAATCCTTTGCCGAAAGTACGGCGGCCTACCACCAGACCACGGTCCCAGTCTTGGATACAGCCGGATACAATTTCGGAGGCGGAGGCGGATCCCTCGTCCACCAGCACTATCAACTTGCCTTTTTGGAATTCGCCTTTTCCGTTGGATTTGAATTGCTGTCCGGTTTTTCTGAAATTGTCGGTATAGACTATCATCTGGTCGGCACCGAGGAAGATATTGGAGATTTGGAAGGCCACATCCAGGTAGCCACCGCCATTGCCGCGCAGGTCGAGGATGAGGTTTTTCATGCCACGGGCGGTGAGTTTGGTCAGGGCAGTGTGTACCTCATTCGGTGAGGTCATGGCGAAGCGGTCGAGTTTGATGTAACCGGTTTTGTCGTCCACCATGAAGGAGACATTGACGCTGTTCATGGGGATTTTGTCGCGGGTGATGGTGAATTCGAGTATTTCTGGGTTGCGGCCACGTTTCACGCCTACCACCACCTTGGTGCCCTTGACACCGCGCAAGTGGCTCTGCACCCACTTGTTGTTCACATGCTTGCCGCAGGCGATAGCGGTATCGACCTTCACGATTTTGTCACCGGCGCGCAGCCCAACCTTGTCAGATGGACCGTCGGGAATCACTTCCATCACGTTGATGGTATCTTTGATCAACTGAAAGGTCACGCCGATGCCGTCGAATTTGCCTTCCAGGGGCTCATTGGTTTGTTGCACATCTTTTTTGGGGATATAGACAGAGTGCGGGTCAAGTTCTTTAAGCATTTCCACGATGCCTTTCTCCACCAGGGGGTCGAAGTTGACGGTGTCAACATACATGTCGTTGATGGCCCTCAACATTTGTGCCATCTTATTGCTGTTTTGCTGGTAGGAGGGGTTTTGTGAAAAAAGAGAATAATTGCAAAATACTGATAAAGAAATAATTAGTAAGCAGACAAGTGATTTTTTCATATTAATATTTTTGAGTTAAAAAAATACAGCAAGAGAAGCCTTGAGTGTTGAATTATAATGGACGAAGTTCCACGGTAAGTCCCATAGCAGCAGCGATGCGATAGATTGTAGAGACAGAAGGTGTAATTAATCCTCTCTCAATACGTGATACATATCCTTTATCAACACCGATTCGATCAGCAAGTTCTTGTTGTGTCAATCCTGCATTTTTACGAGCATCAAACAAAATTTGGGCATTGTATTCTTCCCAAGCTTTGTCTTCTGCCATTTTTCTGCTTTCGGATCCTTTGGGACCGAACTCTCGTTCAAGTTCGGCACTTACATCATATATTACCTCGTTTTTTTTCATCATAATATTCCTCCATTATTTTTATTGCCTTATTGATTTCTTTTTTAGGTGCTTTTTGTGTTTTTTTTGTGTAGCAGTTGAACAGTACCACGATGTTTTCCCCATCATATATAAAGAACAAACGGAATTCTTTATTTCCGAATGTAACGCGAAATTCGTATAATCCGTTGCGAATATAGCTGATGTAGTGTCTTGGGATTTTGTCTTCGGTTTCAAAAAGCAATAATGAACGCATTATTTTAAGTCGTTCAGAATCAGATAGTTTACCCACAAACTCCTGATAGTATTTCTTATATGCAATAATTCGTCTCATCGCTTGCAAAAATACAAAAAAATGTTGTATGATTATACAACATGATAAAGAAAAATCTGATGTTTATAAATATATTTCCTCTGTTAATTTCCGGTATGCCTCCGACATGCTGCCGTCGGCATTACGGAGACACAATGTATCGGTATGACAGTCCTGTTTTGCTGGTGATGTAGCGAATGATATTGTAGGGGACAGGCGATAGCCAGTGATGATGCGGTTCACGGTTTTTGACGGGGTGGGCTGAATCAGCAATTGGTAGAATTTAAATAATTGATTTTGAGAAACTTGCTCAAATCTTTCGCTTTCGTTGGCGGGAAGTATCAAGAAGAAGGATCCTTCAGGCTCAAGCAATTGGCAGACCGCATCCCTCAGGTCTTCAAAAGGTAGTGTGTCGTTGTGTTTGCTGATATTTTTCTGCGGGGTGTTGGGCTTGAGGGCATCCACAAAAAATGGCGGATTGGAAACAATCAGGTCAAAATTTCTGTCATTTTTTTGGGCAAAATCTTGAATGCGCTGTTGATGAAAAAGAATATTTTGAAAATCTCTTTGCGGAAAAATCTCTTTGCTTTTCAGGGCGTCTCCGATTGAAGGAGCGTCAATGTCGCTGCCAATAATTTCTTGAAGGTCTTTTCCTCTATTGGTATTTTCTTGCTGCATTTTCCATGCCAGACAGTAGGTAATCACTCCGCAGCCGCAGCCGATATCGAGCAGGGTTCGCACACCGCTCACTGGCGTGACGGCCGCCAGCAGAACCGCGTCTGTGGAGATTTTCAGGGCGCTATTTTCGTGATAAAGGGAGAAGTGCTTGAAGTGGAACATGCAAAAAGTATTGTTTTTAAGAAAATGCTTTATAATTCCCCGTAAGTGGTATAAATTTATTAGTTACGGGGTTTTATACGGTAAAAATAACGCTGTAAAGCCCCATAATATTGTTTTTGTAATTGTAAAAACTTTTCTTTCAAAATAGAATTGATAATCTCAAAAACTTTGCGTAAATTTGCACCCCCTAAAATAGACAATCAATGTAAAATATAAAAAACAAAACTATCATGAAAGAAAACTTGGTAATGAGCATGAATCCTTTAGTGAACTACTTGAAAAAGGATCCGAAAGAATTTACGAAAGCAGACATCATTAAGTACATCGAAGAGAAGGAAATCCCGATGGTGAACTTCCATTATGTGGCTGGTGACGGTCGTCTGAAAACCCTGAATTTCGTGCTGAACAACCGCGAATACCTCGAACAGATCCTGTCCGCAGGCGAGCGTGTTGACGGCTCCAACATCTTCCCATCATTCATCCACGCTGGTTCCAGCGACTTGTATGTGATTCCACGTTTCAGCACCGCTTTCTTGGACCCGTTTGCTGAAATTCCAACCATCTCCATGCTGTGCTCCTATTTCAACAAGGATGGTCAGCCGATGGAAAACTCTCCCGAATACGTGTTGCGCAAGGCCGCCGATGCTTTCACCAAAGTGACAGGCATGAAGTTCCAGGCCATGGGCGAGTTGGAATATTACGTGATTGGCGACAAGGATGATCTGTATCTGACTCCCGACCAGCGCGGTTACCATGAATCTACTCCGTTCACCAAATTCGAAGAGTTCCGCAAAGAATGTATGCTGAACATCTCCAAGGTGGGTGGACAAATCAAATACGGTCATTCCGAAGTGGGTAATTTCACCATGGATGACAGGATTTTCGAGCAGAATGAGATCGAATTTCTGGTGACCGACGTGCAGGATGCCGCCGACCAGCTGGTACTGGCCAAGTGGATTATCAGAAATTTAGCTTATCAGTATGGTTTGGATGTCACTTTCGCTCCGAAAATCACCGCAGGCAAGGCTGGTAGTGGTTTGCACATCCATACCCGTATCGTCAAAGACGGCAAGAATCAGTATGTTACCAAAGGCAAGCTGAATACTATCGCTCATTCAGCTATCGCTGGTCTCATGACTTGTGCTTCTTCGCTGACTGCTTTCGGCAACACCAACCCCACTTCTTACTTCCGCTTGGTGCCTCATCAGGAAGCTCCTACCTCCATTTGCTGGGGTGACCGCAACCGTTCGGTGTTGGTGAGAGTTCCGCTGGGATGGACCCACAAGAACGACATGGTAGCCATGGTCAATCCGATGGAAAAACCCGCCCGTATGGATTTGTCACAGAAACAGACTGTAGAGTTCCGTTGTCCGGACGGTTCCGCTGACATATACTTGCTTTTGGCTGGTTTGTGCGTGGCTGCCCGCCATGGTTTTGAAATGGAAGGTGCCCTCGATTTCGCCAAGAAAACATACGTGGATGTCAATATTCATAAAGCAGAAAACAAAGCCAAGATGGAAAGTCTGGCCCAACTGCCGACTTCCTGCTGGGAATCTGCCGACGAGCTTAGCGCCCACAGAGATATTTTCGAGCAACATGGTGTATTCAATGCCGAAATGATTGACGATATCATCAAGATGCTGAAATCATATAAAGACAAGAATATCCGTGAGGAAATCGCCAAACATCCTGAAAAGATGCTCGAGCTGGTACACGATTACTTCCACTGCGGATAATTAACTAGTGATCAGGATGCAGGGGTCAGGGTCTGTTAAGAGTTGAAAACTGAAAACTGAAAGTTGAAAATTAAACAATGAAAATTTTGAACTTTGAATTTTGAATTTCCAGCCTTCCTAACCTTCCTAACCCCTGTAACCTGTAACCTGTAACCTGAAACCTGAAACCTGATATGGAATTTGCCCTGTATATTATCGGAACATTCCTTGTGGCGGTGATTGTGTTTCTGACAGCATTCTTCTCAATGCGGATGTTTATCAGAAACGATGAACGTAAGCGTTTGCTGGAATTGAAAGAGCATAACAAGTCAGTAATAGCTCCTGTGCGTTTGCAGGCATACGAGCGTATGGCCATGTTTTTGGAACGTATCGAACCCAATCAGTTGATTTTACGCCTGAATGACGGCAGCACCCCTAACGCGAACTTGCGGATGCTGCTGATTTCCACTATTCGCGCGGAGTTTGAACACAACCTGTCACAGCAGATTTATATTTCTTCCGATGTTTGGAATCAGATTTGCAACGCCAAGGAGGAAACTATCCGTATCATCAATGTCAGTTCCGGCAAGATTGCCCAGGATGCACCTGGCATTGAGTTGGTGACTTCAATTTTGGAGCAGACTGCTGGCCAGTCTCCCACAGCAGCGGCTATGGAGGCACTGAAAGAAGAAGTCAGGCTGATATTTTAAAACTGAAAACTGAAAGTTGAAAACTGAAAGTTTTTTAATGTGCTAATGTGCCAATTGAATTAGCAAATTAGTTAATTAGCAAATGTGCAAATGAAACTGAAAAAACAATAACCATTAATTATTAACTATACTGCCCCTAATCACTGATCACTGATCACTGACCCCTGAAACCTAAAAACTATTAATTATTAATTGTTAATTATTAATTCTAACCCCTAACCCCTAAAACCTGACCCCTAAAACCTGAAACCTAAATTCCATGACCAAAAAATTTATAGCGTTTTTCATCTTACTGACCAGCGTGCTGTTTGGAATGGCACAAACCACTGTGAAAGGCTTTGTCTATGATGCCTCCAGTGGTGAGCCTGTGGGTTATTGTCCTGTCTTGCTGCAAGGCACAAGTTATGGCGCCATGACGGAAGCCAATGGCAACTTCATTATCGACAAGGTGCCCAAAGGACATTATGTGCTGACTATCAATTTTTTCGGCTATGATACTTTTACGGATACCATAGAGGCTACAGGGAAAATGATTATCAAGCGATATATGATCAATCCGTCGAAGGTTTCGTTGGATGAGATTCAGGTGACGGGTGAAACAGATCGTAAGGTGCAGGAGACGCGCACGGCGGTGATCAGCATTTCGCCCAAGGAAATCTCCAAGATGCCGGCCATTGGCGGCCAACCCGATTTTGCCCAATATTTGCAGGTGCTGCCAGGTATTATCTCAACGGGTGACCAGGGTGGCCAGCTCTATGTTCGTGGCGGTACCCCTATCCAGAATATGTTGCTCCTGGATGGTATGATTGTCTTCAATCCTTTCCATTCCATCGGTCTGTTTTCGGTTTTTGACATGGATATCATGAGTGGTGCCGATATTTACACGGGTGGTTTTGGCGCTGAGTTCGGCGGTAGAATATCATCAGTCATGAACATCAAAACCAAAGATGGCAACAAAAAACGCTTGTCGGGCAAGATAGATTTGAGTAATATCGGAGCACAGGTGTTGTTGGAAGGTCCATTGGTGAAGCTGAAAGAAGGACGCAAGACTTCCATGAGCTTTATTCTTTCGGGCAAGGGCTCTTTTTTGGAACAGTCTGCCAAAGTTTTTTATCCATACGTGAAGAATGAGAATGGTCTGCCATACAATTTCTTGGATATTTATGGCAAGGTGACATTAGCCGCCCAAGGAGGCTCCAAATTCAATATCTTCGGTTTCAATTTCATGGATAGGGTCAATTACAATACCTCTGTCCAGTATAACTGGAACAACTGGGGTGTGGGCGCCAACTTCCTATTGGTGCCCGGTCAGGCAAATACGACCATAGAGGGTGCTTTCTCTTATTCTGATTATGTTTCCAAAATCAATGACCCCGCATACCAGAACGAGGGTTCTTACAGCAAATACACCCATACTGGCGGTTTCAACTTCAGCATGGTATTCAATTATTATGTGGGCCGCAGTGTGTTCAATGTGGGTTTGAATGCGGTGGGTTTCAATACAGAATACAAATATTGGACAAAGTATGGCGAGAAGGAGTATCCCAAGGACCATACGACAGACTTTTCCGTGTTTGTCAAGTATAAATACAATTACAAGAACAAGCTGCTGATTGAACCGAGTTTCCGTCTGCAATACTACACCTCGTTGAGCCGTGTGTCACCGGAACCTCGTTTGGCCTTAAAATACAATATTACCAAAAACATCCGTCTGAAAATGTCCGGTGGTATGTATTCCCAGAATTATGTGGCTGTCACTTCCGACCGTGATGTGGTGAATTTGTTCTATGGCTATATTTCCAGTCCATCCTCGTTGAGTATTACGCCCACATTGCCCAATGGCAAGAAGCCGAAACACAGATTGCAAACCTCACAACATGCGGTTTTAGGCCTTGAGTTGGATGTGTTGAAATATACCAGCATCAATATTGAAGGCTATTACAAGCATTTCTCCCAGCTGATTTCCGTGAACCGTTATTTGATGGATGAGTCTGCCGATGAAATATTCATGTGGGAGAAAGGGCATGCGTTTGGTGGCGATATTTCCATCAAATTTGAATACAAGGGATTATACCTTTGGGGAGTATATTCATTGGGATGGGTAAAGCGAACCGATACGAAGGTGACATACGCACCGAACTTCGATCGTCGCCACAATATCAACATTTTGGCATCGTATGCCTTTGGAAAACGTCGTTCCTGGCAAATTGACGTGCGCTGGAACTTCGGTTCGGGTTTCCCGTTTACGCAGACCATGGCCTTCTATCCCAGCTTTGTTCCGAGTGGCGGCATTGGCGACGACATCATTCATGCCAACGAGGATCTTGATTTCGTGTTGGATGAGTTGAATGGTGGACGCTTACCGGCTTACCATCGTCTGGACATTGGCTTCAAGAAGAAATTCTTCATTGGTGAGCGCCA
>CACXXY010000052.1 GCA_902771655.1 uncultured Bacteroidota bacterium
CCGCCCACATAGCGGTACAGCGGCATACCGGCTTCCTGGGCTGCGGCCTTGGCGCAAGCCAAAGAAACGCCCAAAATAGCATTGGCACCCAATTTTGACTTGTTGGGAGTACCGTCGATTTCGATCATGCGTGCATCGATTTCGCTCTGGTTTTCAACATACATACCTTTCAGCTCTTCAGCCAGAATCTTGTTCACGTTCTGCACGGCTTTACGTACGCCCTTGCCCATATATTCGTTTTCGTCGCCATCGCGAAGCTCGCATGCTTCGTGCACGCCAGTGGAGGCTCCTGATGGAACAGCGGCTCTGCCCATGGCGCCAGCGGCGGTATAAACATCAACTTCTACAGTAGGATTTCCTCTTGAGTCGAGAATCTGACGACCCACAATACCAATAATTTCGCTCATAATTATACGTTTTTAATGTTCTAATTTTTAAAGTTTGCAAATTTACATAAATTTCCCGAATTACACGCAGACAAATAATTTTTTTGTATGTTTGCAGAGTCAAATATTTTTCTGCGATAAACCTTAAAATGAAATAAAATGGAAGAAGAAAGAAATAGAAGAAGCCACAGGGGATTAACGATATTCCTTGTCTTTGCATTTTTGGTATTTATCATGCTCATGCTTTGGCGTAGCGGATTAATTCGTATGGAAAACACTTCCGAAAAAGATGGTGAAAAGCATGAGGTCGTTGATGGAAGCCAAGCTGTTATCACCGTGGCCGAATGGGAGTCAATGAAACAGGAGGTCAACAACTTACGTAGTGAGTTGGAACAACTCAAAACCAAAACTGGCAATACCAACATCAAGTCAAAACAAACAACCGCAGCTCCTATAGAACAGAAAACAAACACCCCGGCTCCCGCCACAACAAATCAGTCCAATGCCATTACTTTGGAAAATTATTCTCATGATTGGGTGCAAAGTGATGCTTCTGTCGCTTTTAAAAATAATACAAATAGCACGGTTACACAAATAAACGGACGTATGATTTATTATGACATGAATGGTAATATGCTTGACTACAAAGATTTCCAGAAAGATATTACCATTGACCCCGGAATGGTTAAGACCATAACATTACCTGGGTACGGCCATAAAGACGATTACGCATATTATAAAAGTATTGTGAGAAGTGATTTGCCCAACCGCAAATACAAGGTCAGTTTCCAACTAAAATCCTATAGAACAAGATAAATCCCATTTTTATTGATATTAATCTCCCTAAAGGGAGAAAAAAATGAACTGTGATCCCTGAATTCTATTGATATGGAATCCCTGACGGGATTCGGTGAAGGTGGTGGTGTGCACATCTATTGATATTAATCTCCCTAAAGGGAGAATTTAGGAATGTCTATGCAATCCCGTTCTGTTCGGAGGACATGCCAACACGCGGTGCAGACACGATGAATCGCATCCCTACAGGATATTGAGGTAAGCATCAGACCCTGATGATGTGTGCGCAGGGGATGCCGACATGCGGTGCGGACACGGTGTGAATGGACGGCCTCCTATAGCTGCGTGCAAAAGCGCGTCAGCGTCCAGTTTACTTTTGCCGCAGCTGTTGGAGGGCGGACAGAGAGGGCGGCATTCATGTCGGCGAAAAAGCCACTTTTCTTTGCCTCTTTACATAAACTGCTATCGCTCGAAAGAGCATGCAAGCTTTCTCTTTACTCGCTTACCGCAGTTTTCTTTTGTGGCCGCAAAAGAAAGAGGGGAAAAAAAGAAAATTTCATGCGGTAGCCGTGACTAATTTGCTAATTAACTCATTTGCTAATTAAAAAAATTTGTATCTTTGCATCGCGAAACTGAGAAGCGGATTTATCTTCTTCGAAGCAAGCGAACTTATCAATAAACATCTAATCCAAAGGAAGTTACTAATGGAAAAGAGAATAGGAACTGTCAGTATCCTGATTTCAGACACCAGCATTGTACCCGAAGTAAACCGGATTTTGTCCGATTTTGGCACTATGATTATCGCCCGCCAAGGCGTACCCATGCACCAACACGGATTCAATATCATTACCTTGATTATCGAAGGCACCACCGACGAGCTCAGCAGCCTCACCGGCAAACTGGGACGTTTACAAGGGGTGGAGGTGAAGTCGATGCTGGCGAAAACCAAGACAGTTAACAGTTAACAATTAACAATTAATAATTAATAGTTAATAGTTATTAGGGGGAGAATTCAAAATTCAAAATTCAAAACATTTACTCATCAACACGAAGTCAACAACAGCGAAGCTAATCAACACGAAGTCAATAACAGCGAAGCCAACTAACACGAAGTCAACAACAGCGAAGCTAATCAACACGAAGTCAACAACAGCGAAGCTAATCAACACGAAGTCAACAACATCAAAATAACAACATCATGGATTCATCAAAGAAATTCAAAAACTTTATCGACAGGGAAAAACTTTACGGCTTGATTGAGGGAGCTGCTCCCACAGAGGCCGAACTTAAGCAAATTCTGAACAAGGCATTGGAACTGAAAGGCCTTGGTCTGGAGGACGTTGCCGCACTATTGAGAGTGAAAGACCACGACCAGATTTACGAAATCATGGAGACTGCCAAGAAGGTTAAACAAGACATCTACGGCAAGCGTCTGGTGCTTTTCGCCCCTGTCTATACAGGCAACAAATGCGTCAACAACTGCGTATATTGCAGCTTCCGCCGCGACAACCACCTCATCAAGCGCAAAATCCTCAACATGGACGAAATCGCTACCGAGGTGAAGACCCTGCTGCGTGACGGCCACAAGCGTATCTTGTTGATCTGCGGCGAAACCCCCGCCAACGACATCAACTACATCTGCGAGGCTATCAGAACCACCTACGCTGTGAGAGAAAACGGCCAGTATGTGCGCCGTATCAATGTGGAGTTGGCTCCTATGTCGGTGGAAGATTTCCGTCGTTTGAAAGCCGAAAAGATTGGCACCTACGTTTGCTTCCAAGAGACCTACGACCCGATTCTGTACAAGGAATACCACCCAGCCGGTTCTCCCAAAGCCGACTACGAAAACCGTCTGCTGGTAATGGACCGTGCCATGGAAGGCGGCATCGACGATGTGGGTCTGGGCGTGCTGTTCGGCCTGGCCGACTACCGCTTCGAAATCCTGGCCCTGATGGAACATGCCCACCACTTGGAAGAGGCTTTCGGCTGTGGCCCGCACACCATCAGCTTCCCGCGTATCGAACCCGCAGAAGGCGCACCGCTGCCAGAAAATATCCCGCATAAAGTCAGCGACGACGACTTCAAGAAAATCATCGCCATCATCCGTATCGCCTTGCCATACACCGGTATCATCCTGAGTACCAGAGAGAATGACGACATGAGAACCGAGCTGTTCAACTATGGTATCAGCCAGATTTCCGCTGGTTCCAGAACCAATCCCGGCGCTTACGCCTCCGAAGAGGAGCACACCGGCAGCCAGTTCCAGCTGGGCGACCACAGAACCCTGGACGAAGTGGTGTCCGGTATGATCGACTCGGGCTATATTCCTTCGTTCTGCACCGGCTGCTACCGCAAAGGACGTGTCGGCCACGATTTCATGGACCTCGCCAAACCAGGCTTGATCAAAGAGTTCTGCATGCCCAACGCCCTCTTCACCTTCCGCGAATACCTCAACGATTTCGCTTCTCCCGAAACCAAAGAGAAAGGTTACAAGCTGATGAAAGAACTCATCGCCGGCGTGGAGAAACCCGCCCTCAAAAAGACCATTGAGACCAATGTGGCCAAGATTGACGAGGGAGAGAGAGACATCTATTTATAGAGGGGGGGCAATGCACAATGCACAATGCACAATGGACAATGCACAATTAACAATTAACAATTAATAATTGATAGTTGATAATTAGATTTTAGAGAAAAAACCTTATTGTAATTTGACATGATAGAAAGCGCGCGTTTCTTCGGGGACGTGCGTTTTTCTTTTATCTGAAAAAATCATCAGCGACAGGGTGTAAAACACTATCAGACAGTGCACATACAGAAATCTCGCCATTACCCGCCAAGCGCTGCAAACGGGACAAAACTGGAGCATTCTCAAACTCTTTACGATACACCTCATCTTCCACAAGGATATAATCAAAATCAAAAGCAAGCGCATGGTTCACAATCTCAGGATTAGTCCACATGACCGCATAACCTTCCCTATCCATCATCACAAAAGGTGTATTTTGTGGATATGAAAACAAAGTCAGAAAACGCAACTCCTTTGAGCCATAGCCAGATTCCTCAAGCAGATGGTTCGCACTCTTATACCGCACAGCGGTTTGCAATGCCTCAACGCCTTCCATACGACGAATCCTCTGCATCTTACATGATTCAGCGGTCATAAATCCAGACAACAACAACACAACGAGAAGGGCCATTATCTTGCCCCAAAGTTTTGCCGGATTCGGAACAATGCCCAATAGACCAACCAATAGCATCACAATCGGCAGGAAAAGACTATCCAAAAAATAATAGTCATGGTCGCAAAATTGCTGAAACATAGCCATAACAAAAAGTATCTCTCCCAAAAACCAGATCAACAGCAACCACCATAACGACAATTGATGATGAGTCTTGTTAGTTTTTTTCCTGTTCACCCAAAGGGTAATTACCGCCGCCAAAGCCACCACCACATACAGCCAATGTTGCATACGCTGAAAATAGTGAAAACGCCAGCGGTCATGCATATTTTGGAAGACATAACAAGCATCCTCCCAGCTATGAACAGGTAGCAAGCTACTAAGAAACAATGACCCGTATTGCTGACGCAAATGATAGCTCCACAACCACCACAACACATACAACGCGGCACCTGCAACAAAGGGCAGCCACGAACGCCACCGGGTTTCATGACGCATAAAACGCAACAATTGGAAACATGCTACCGCCACCCATAAAACAGCGAATGAGGTCCGTGACATCATGGATAAACTAAGCAATAAAATGCCGACCCATAGCATCCACGTTTTCCCTTTCTTAAGATGGAGCACATAAAACAACAATCCCCCCATAGCCAAGGACAAGGCAGGCACGGTTGGAAGAAACGAGGCACTGTAATACGCATACGACGGGGCTGTTGCTGTAACAAGCGACACCAGCAAGGACTTAGCCCTGGAGTGTGTCAGCAGAAACGTCAGAAAATAAAGAGCCCATAATCCCAAAATGGCAACTGCCAATGTCATGCCACGGAAAACCCACGGCTGACGGCAATCCGTTACAGACATGACCAATGACACAATCCAGTGATGTAGCGGCAAATCACAAGCTGTAATCAAGGATTCGGGATCATCAAAGCCTTTCTGCTGTTTGTTAAAGATAAGAGTCTGAGGATGAAAAAGATCTCCACCATTATGTTGAAATCCCAATGCCAATGAATAATTATCCGACTGTGTCCACGCATGTATATATGCTGGTGGTTCATTAAGATGACGAAAATTAATCAAAATTGGTATCAACAATAGGAATAGTAAAGGCAAAACATGAGCTTTTAGCCCAACAATTTTTTTCTTCAACCCAACTGTATTCATACCTTCTTTATGCTACATATCAAATCACCTCCAAAGAGGAAGCTTCCACCCAACCTTTCTCGCCATTGGGCAACTTTATCTCCACCCAAGTGCCTACCCTATCGGTAACAGCCACCTTCAGTCCCTCGTGGATGACAAACAAACTTGTACCCGACTCATTCGGTGTGCCTTTGGCATTCACCACCGATTGCATCACAATGGCTTCGGGTTGGTTGACATAACGCTTGGCTTCCTTCGAAGCGAAAATCAAAGAAAAGATGGCGATGAGCAGCGAGATAAAAGCCAGTGCCACAGCGGTAACACTCAGCCAGCGGCGACGGGAGACCAATATCAAGGCTATCGAAAGGGCAAAGAGTGCTCCGAAGACCACTGCCATCACCGCCCAGCCAGTCACAGTCATACTTTTGGAAAGGGCATTCCACCAGCGCACGACAAACAGTTCTGGCAGAACCTCTATCTTATCGGTAATCTGCAAGTTAGCGTACGTGATGTTATGTTTGATATCCTCGTTGGAAGGGTCCAAACGCAAAGCTCTTTCATACCATAACAAAGCCTCAGCCGTTTGTTTGGCTTTAAAATAGGCATTTCCCAAATTATAATACAAGATAGCCCCTTCATTACCGTGGTCTATTATCTCCTGATAACAATCAATAGCCAAATCATAATCTCCATTCTGATAGGCTGCATTGCCTTGCTGCATCAACGAATCATCGACAGAGGCAAAAGTGAGAAAACTGATTGAAAGCAGTATAATTATAGCGAATAATCTTTTCATAGTCAATTATTTATCTTCTTTCTATCTTAGTCATAAAATCATGGGCCCGCTGATACATGTCATTCATCATCTGCGAGCTGTCACCTGGTGCGAAACGGGCGAACTCGCACTGATTCAGGGTTTCCAGAAATTCCTTCACAGATTCCTCATCCACTTTCTTTTCCTTCAGTTTTTCCTCTACGGTATCCATTGAAAGCTGTGACAATGGAATATGGAATTTGTCGCTCATATAGCCCCACAACACCTGTGAGATTTCCACATAGAACTCCTCCTTCTGACCCGCTTTCAGCAGCTGACCAGCACGTTTCAAGCGCTTCTTGGCCACCTTATTAGCCCGTTTATCTTTCAGCAAGACCACATTTTGCTTGGTTTCCATAGTTTTTCTCCAAATAATGACAAAGATTATCAGGAGCAGGAAAGGCAATATCATACCCACATAAAACCACGGTGAACCAAAGAATTCGCCACGTTTGGGATGGAAGGCATTGCCATTGGTTTTGATAAAACGTATATCCTTTGAGAGGAATTTAATATCTTTTTGATTGGAGGAGGATGTTGTCACGCCACCACCCTTGCCTTTCTCCACCTTCATCTTATAACTGTCGGATGTCAATGTTTTATAGCTATGGGATTTGAGGTCAAAATACGAGAAAGAGGCGGCCGGAATAGTGAACTCGCCCGGCTCACGGGGGATAATGATGTACTCAAAGGTACGGCTACCTGTCACCGTATTACCGCGGGTATTGATATTGTCGGTGATTTTCGGATCGGTCACATCAAAATCAGCGGGGAACTCGATGGCAGGAGCCTCAACATGCTGGAGGTTGCCGGTTCCGCTGACGGTAATGGTCAGATTGGCCGCATCATTGGTTTTCAGTTCATTACGGCTCAAATTGGAACTCATCGTGAAGTTACCCGACAATCCACTGAAATCCTCTGGCTGATTGGCTTCTGGCAGTGATTTGCAGTTGAGCACCACACTGTTGGATTTCAGGTCCAGCTCATAATCCTGCGCGTACTGGCGGCCTCCGAAGAACATGTCGAAGGGGTCGTTGCTCTGCTGAGTGTAGATTACACGGCACACAAAACCTATCTCAAAAGGAGTGACCGTAATCTTACCTGACTTTTGAGGGAAAACGGCCGTACGACGCACTTCAAAAACCGTAAATCTCTTGCCATCAATCACTTCTGTCGTACGAGGCGCCTCCGCATCAGGATTGCCCAAAGTGTATGACCAAAGACCGCTTTGGGTAGGAGCATTGACGGAAGTGACCTGAAAACCGCCATTGACGCTGGGCCCCACATATAACTTGTGAGTAATGATGACCTGCTCGCCCACGTAAGGATTGCTGTTGGAGCAATAGGCTTTTACATACACATCACGTTTGTCGAAGCCTTGAGAAGCTTGGGCACGCTGTTGAGACTGTCCTCTTCCAGTACCAGCAGCAGCGCCTCCTCCGCCACCACCTTCTACCACATTGATAGTCAAGGAATTTGACTTCACTTGATTGCCATTGACCATAAACACCATTCCAGGAATCGTGAACTGGCCCTCTTTCTTGGCAGCCAAAGTGTAAGTGAAGGTATGGGATGATGATTGGGTCATTTGTCCATTCACGATGCTGATAGAGGACGAAGAACCCTGGCTGGGTCCGTTCAGCACATCAAAATTGCCAAAAGAAGTGCTGACAATCTTCGATGGTTTCTCGTTCAGCGTCACCTGATAGCGGAAAGCCTGCCCCACTCCCACTTCGGAAGGGGCTTTGGCGGTGCAGGACACCTGGGTCCAAGCAGAGACACAAAAAACTGTAAATAAAACCGTTAGAAATATCTTGAGGGCAGTTATATATTTATTCATATCTTCAATACTTAGGTCAAGCAAAATAACGATGCAAAAATACAAAAATTGTGCGTGTGGTTTCAAAAAAACGTTTAAATTTGCGTTTACACAATTAAAAATTCAACCCTTTAAAAATCAAATTCTTATGAATTCAGAAGTAGCATTAGTTTCCGGCGGAGCCAACCGAGTATTAGCCGAGAAGATTGCCGAGTACTTGGACATGCAACTGTTATCCGTTGATATTCCGCATTTTAAGGATGGAGAAATTCAAGTGTACTATAACGAGACCATCCGTGGCAAGCACGTGTTCATTATCCAGCCCACCTTTGCTCCTGCCGAGAATATCATGGAATTATTGCTTCTGATAGATGCCGCCAAGCGTGCATCCGCCTATAAAATCATCGCTGTCATCCCCTATTTCGGTTATGCCCGTCAAGACCGTAAGGATAAGCCCAGAACCTCCATCGGTGCCAAATTGATGAGCAACTTGCTGACAGCCGCCGGTGTGGACCGTGTCATCACCATGGACTTGCACGCCGACCAGATTCAGGGTTTCTTTGAGATTCCCGTTGACCACCTATTCTCTTCCAATGTCTTTTTGCCCTACATTAAGGGTCTCGGATTGGATGATCTTTGTATCGTCTCTCCCGATACAGGAGGCACAAAACGCGCTTCCACTTACGCCAAGGCTTTGAAATGTGACTTGGCCATAGGTTACAAGCAAAGAGCCAAACAAAATGTGGTGGCCGACCTGCAAATCATCGGTGATGTGAAAGATAAGAATGTCATCATTGTTGACGACATCATCGACACTGGCGGCACCTTGTGCAAAGCCGCCGCACGCTGCAAAGAAGCCGGCGCCAAACGTGTGCTCGCCATGTGTGCCCACGGATTACTCTCCGGCAGCGGCATGGACAATGTGGAGAACTCCGCCATTGAAAAACTGATCATCACAGATACAATCCCGCTCAAACGCCCGTCTGATCACATCGAGGTGGTTTCCGTAGCCCAACTTTTGGCCGATGTCATCAGAAGCGTGATGGAGAAAACTTCCATTTCATCACATTTTGATGTATAGGAAGCGGAGAGACACTCACTGCGTTCGTTCGGGGAGACGCTCGCTGTGCGAGCTCGGGGAGTTTCGCACTTCGTGCTCAAGGGGAGTTATGCTTCGCATAAGGGGAGTTTTTTGAATTATGAATTCTGAATTCTGAATTCTGAATTCTGAATTTTGAACTTTGAATTCTATCACTACCCCGCCCTTCGGGCACCAAATAAGGAAGCTACGCTATAATGTTTGCGTCACTACCCTGCCCTTCGGGCACCCGTTGGAGGGCTGCGCCTCCTTCTCCTCCTCGCTCGGCATAGCTCAAGCAAGCTTAGCTCTGCACTCGCTCCTTCGTCGAATCTAAGAGAAGGGGAATTAAACCTCCCCGTCTGTAACCTGTAACCTGCAACCTAAATAATTTATGGAACAAGAAGTAAATCCCAAAGTTGAGGAACTGAAAGAATTAGGCAAATTTGGCCTGATTAAGCTGTTGGGTGAGAAATTCAATCATCACAATGCCTCGTCGCTAACCGACATTAATGAAAATGCCGCAGTGATTGCCCACGGCAATACAGACAGTGTCATCAGCAGCAAACTCTTCATCGAGAACATCCATTTCGACCTTACCTACGTTCCCCTCAAGCACTTGGGTTACAAGACGATAACCGTTGCTGTTGCGGACATCATCGCCATGAACGCCCTGCCTAAGCAAGTTATCATCAACATCGCCATTTCCAACCGTTTCTCACTGGAGGCGGTGAACGAACTGACCGATGGCATGCGCCGCTGCTGTGACCGCTACGGCATCGACCTTGCCGGCTTGGACCTGTGTTCCTCGCAAACCGGCCTCACCATCACCGTCACAGCCGTTGGAGAAACCGACGACGAACATTTAGTGCAACGGGTAGGCGCAAAAGAAAACGAATTGTTATGCGTTTCCGGTGACTTGGGAGCCGCTTATACGGGTTTGGTTCTGTTAGAAAGAGAAAAGAAAGTTTTCGAAGTTAACCCAAACGAACAGCCTAACCTTGAGGAGTTTAGCTATTTACTGGAACGCCAATTGAAGCCGGAGCCCCGTGTTGACATCATCCAAAACCTGCAAAAAACAGGCATCACCCCGACCAGTATGACCAACGTTTGCGATGGTTTGGCCTCTGCATTAATCCATCTGTGCAAAGCCTCGAAAGTGGGTTCAGTGGTTTTTGAGAACAAGCTGCCCGTTGACATGCTTACATTCAGGACCCTGAAAGACATGAATATCGTTTCCACCACCATTGCCCTCAATGGCGGTGAGGACTACGAATTGTTGTTTACCGTTGCCCAGAAGGATTACGAAGCTCTGAAAGGAGTAGAAAACGTATCTGTCATCGGCTACATCAAAGAGGAGGCTGCCGGCAATCAGCTGATAACCAACGACGACAGGCAGATTGAGCTGAAGGCACAAGGATTCGGAGAAGTGAAGGAATAGGTTACAGGGGACAGGAGGATTTTAATGTGCTAATTAGCAAATGTGCTAATGTGCTAATTGAATTAGCAAGGTGGAAGGGAATGTCAATGTAGGCAACTGCATCTCGCAATTGCAAAAAAATTGAATTTTGAATTCCAAATCGAGAAATAACATAAAACAAAAAATAACATGAAAAACGTTTTTATTACCGGAGCGACGAGTGGCTTTGGAGAAGCCATCGCCTATAAATTGGCCCAGCATAATGTAAACATGATCATCACCGGCCGTACAGAAAACAAGTTGAAAGAGGTAGCTCAGAAAATTGAGAGCACCACACAGAGCAAGGTGTTGACCTTAGCTTTTGACGTGCAGGATTACGCCCAATGCGAGAAAGCCATCAACAGCATTCCCGAAGCTTTCAAGCCCATTGACGTATTGGTGAACAACGCCGGTTTGGCTGTTGAATTGAACCCCGTAAACGCTGGAGCCATTGAGGACTGGGAGCGTATGATCAATACCAATATCAAGGGTTTGCTGTATGTCACCCGACTGATTTCCCCACAGATGATTGAGCAGAGAAAAGGCCATATCATCAACCTCGGCTCCACTGCCAGCCACGAGATCTATTATGGTGGCAATGTTTATTGCGCCACCAAACATGCGGTATTGGCTCTTACCAAGGGCATGCGCACCGACTTCCTGCCATACGGTATCAAAGTGTCGCAGATTTCTCCCGGCGCTGCCGAAACCAACTTCTCGGTGGTTCGCTTCCATGGCGACCAGGCCAAGGCCGACAAGGTATATGAAGGTTACGACCCCTTGGTAGCAGAAGACATTGCCGATGTGGTGGACTTTGTGCTGACGCGTCCCGCCCACGTGTGCCTCAATGAGATCATCATGACTCCAACGGCGCAGTTTAACGGAACAATCGTAAGAAACTGAAAGTTGAAAACTGAAAACTGGAAGTTGATAAATAGGGGTTAGGGGAAAAGAATTCAAAATTCAAAATTCAAAATTCAAAATTTAAGTTACCCGCAACTGCGAGACGCAGTTGCCTACATTGATACCCCCTAACCCCTGACCACTGACCACTGACCACTAACCACTGACTACTAACCACTGACTACTAACCACTGACCACTGACCACTAACCACTAACCACTGACCACTGACCACTGACCACTAACCACTGACCACTAACCACATACAAGTTCAGGAGAGTATAGCTTGGCACAACGATTGATGATGATATTGGCTTTTTCAAAGCCCGCATCGCAAACCTTTTTGTCCTTCGCACCATCATATCCCATAAACAGGTGCATTGTATCATAGCCAGCAACAATTGCTGCCAGTAATTTGCGGTCTCGAATGCTAGCAGCTTCTTTGTATTTTTCGATTGATGGGCAACTTTTACCATTGCGCACATGCAAAACTGCCTCAAGGGCAATGAGACACCCTTTCCAAAGTATATCTCCCGCTGTCTTAATATACTTACTGTCCGTATAAATATTTATTTCAGGGTCATAATTGGCGTGCACGATAATCTCTTGTGCATTGGCCAAGTATCGCCGAGCCTCATCAATTGGATTTTTTCCGTTCTCTTTCATAATTCAATTTTTACAACTTAAAATTCACATCTTTTCGTTTGCAAAGATACAAATGGAAATCCAAAATCTCTAGAAAAATGACAATATTTTTATTACTGAAAATCAATATATTATAAATTTAATTGTAATATCTTTACTATTTTAAAAATTATTCTGGAAGAAATTTAACATAAGAAAATTTTTATGTGACACTCCATTGCATTTCCCTTCGGATGCGATAAATCGCGTCCCTACTGGATATAGAGGCAAGTATCACACCCTGTTGCTGTGTACGCAAGTAATGCCGACCCACGGAGCAAACGCGATGAATCGCATCCCTACAATAAAATTCAAACGTTTGTGTATAATTCAAGATTTTTATGTAACTTTGCATTTTATTTTTCACCGAAAAAAATTAAAATGAGACAGCTGGCTATTGTCATACTGAATTGGAACGGGAAACGCTTCTTGGAGAAGTTTCTTCCAACCTTATTGGCCAACTGCAACGAAAACAGCGAGGTGGTGATAGTGGACAACGCCTCTACCGACGATTCCATAAAATTTCTCACCACCAACTATCCGCAGCTACGAATCATCATCAATGATGAAAACTACGGATTTGCGAAAGGCTACAATGTTGGTTTGCGCCAGATAGAGGCCAAGTATTACTGCCTGCTGAACTCTGATATCGAGGTCACACCTCATTGGACAGAGCCAATTATCGCCCAGATGGAGGCTGACGAACAGATTGCCGCTGTGCAGCCCAAATTATTATCCTACCACAATCGCACCCAATTCGAATATGCTGGTGCCGCTGGAGGCTTCATTGACAAATATGGTTACCCGTTCTGCCGAGGACGATTTTTTGACGTACTGGAAGAAGATAAAGGACAATATGACAAGGAGATGCGGATTTTTTGGGCTTCAGGTGCAGCCTTGTTCGTCCGCAGCGACATTTATCACCAGTTGGGCGGTTTAGATGATGACTTTTTCGCCCACATGGAGGAGATTGATTTCTGCTGGCGTATCAACAACGCGGGCTACAAAATCATGTTCAACCCCAACGCTGTAGTCTATCATATCGGAGGGGGAACCCTACCCAAGGAAAATTCCTTCAAGACCTTCCTCAACTACCGCAACGACCTGTTTCTGCTGCTCAAAAACTTGCCCAAACGACGACTATTTATTACCTTTTTCATCAGATTCTTCCTGGATATATTAGCCGCCTTTGTCTTCCTGATGCAGGGCCACAAAAAAGATTTCACCGCTGTTTTCCGTGCCATGAATGCTTTCCGCAAGGGTTACCGCAACATGAAACGAAAACGTGGACATATCTCAGAAGAAGCCTTCCGAATGACCTACCCCCACTCTATTGTCTTTGCAAGGTTTATCAAGCGGAAGAAGTATTTTGATGGG
>CACXXY010000053.1 GCA_902771655.1 uncultured Bacteroidota bacterium
AAGTGGAATTGTATAAATGCGATTTCTTACGCTTGCTTTCCCGCATAGACACAAACCCCATACAGCCCGGCGGTCTCGGTGCGCAGGCGCCTTGAACCCAACTTGATGGCCTTGTAACCATTCTGTTCGGCCAAGGCCACTTCTTCGGGACTGAAATCTCCTTCCGGACCTATCAACAATGTCACATCTTTATCTTTGAGCTCCTGGTGAGCGAATTCTTCGTGATTATTTTCGTCACACCAGGCAATATAACGTAGCGTGGAAGTGTTGTGATTGGTGATAAAACTTTTGTAATCAGTTATTTGCATTGAAGGAATAAGGCTTGTGTTCGATTGCTTGATGGCGGATATGGCTATGCGTTGCAAGCGGTCCAAGTCTATTTTTGTCCTTTCAGAGTGTTCGCACCTGATAAAACTGATTTTTTCAACACCTATTTCAATGCTTTTCTCCACCAACCATTCTATACGGTCGGCATTTTTGGTTGGGGCTATGGCTAAGTGGAATCTATGTCGCCTCAGGGCGTATTCTTCCTCCATGTCTATGATTTGCACGGCACAATGGGTAGGGGAGGCGTCCATGATTTGGGCGGTTGCTCTACGACCTTGGCCATCGGTTACATAGATAGTGTCGCCCGCTTTTTTCCGAAGAGCCTTCACGCAGTGTTTGGCTTCTTCAGGCAATAGTTCAAAAACGGGATGTGACAGATCCGGATGATAAAAAAACTGCATGGCCGCTATAGATTATTGGGGCTTGCCAAGCAGGCGGAACATGTTTTTCTTGTAAGCTTCGACGCCAGGTTGATCGAAGGGGTTGATTCCCAGGAGATAACCTCCCAAAGCACAGCTGAACTCAAAGAAATAGATGAGCTGTCCTATGTTGTTTTCATCCACTTTCGGCACTATCAGTCGTAGGTTGGGCACTTTGCCGTCCACATGTGCCATGCGTGTCCCTTCTTCAGCTGTCAGGTTTATTTCCTGGATGGATTTTCCTAACAGATAATTGAGCTTGTCGAGATTCTCGGCATCTTCGGGAATGGGCACCTGAAAACGTGATTGTTGTATGGAAAGCACGGTTTCAAACAGATGACGTTCCCCTTCTTGTATGTATTGGCCCAAAGAGTGCAGGTCAGTGGAGTAGGTCGCACCAGTGGGGAAAATGCCTTTTCCTTCCTTCCCTTCGCTTTCTCCGAAGAGCTGTTTGTACCATTCGATAAAGAAGGCCATTTTGGGATTGTAGGTTACCATCATTTCTATTTTCTTGCCGCTTTGGTACAGTAAATAGCGCATCAACGCATATTGCTGGGCGATGTTGTTGTTCAGGCCGTTTTGTGACAGCAACTCATGCCGCATGGCACGTGCGCCTGCAATCAGTTGGCGGATGTCGAAGCCTGCAACAGCAATGGGCAGTAGTCCTACAGGGGTGAGCACCGAATAGCGGCCGCCTACGTCATCGGGGATTACGAAGGTCTCGTAGCCGTTGGCGTCAGCCATTTGTTTCAGAGCGCCACGGGCTTTGTCGGTGATGGCGACAATGCGTTGTTTGGCCCATTCTTTGCCATATTTGTCCTCACAATGTTTCTTCAGGATTCTGAATGCTATAGCGGGTTCCGTGGTGGTTCCGGATTTGGAAATCACTATCAGGGAATAATCTTTATGATCAAGAACTTCCAGCAGCTCGCACAGATTGTCCTCGCTGATGTTGTTGCCGGCAAACGTTACATACGGGGCGTGATTGTCACTGAATGGGTTGAAGCCTTTGTAGCTGTGTTGCAGTGCTTCAATCACAGCACGAGCACCCAGATAAGAGCCGCCAATGCCAATGACAACAACCATTTCTGATTGTCTTTCCAGTCTGTTGGCACAGTTCTGGATTTGGCTGAGCAGCACTTCGTCTGTTTCTTCAGGAAGATCAAGCCAACCGAGAAAATCGTTGCCTTTGCCGCTTTTGGTGGTCAGTTGTTGGTATGCCTTCGCAATCTCTTCCTGATGTTGTTGTATATCAGCATCAGAAAACAATAAATTTTGACTGTAGTTGAATTGTATCATAGTTCTTTGATTTTTGATTATCGCTTTAATCGGTTATTTCTTCAAAATTCCGTCTGGTTTTCCTCTCTATTCTTCTCTCTTGGGTCTGCCCCCAATCAAAAACGAGGCCTACTTGCACATTGGCATTATGGGAATTCAGGATGCCACGCTGGATGCTTTTTTTGTTGATGAATCCGAAGACATTGTCGGTGGCCACATACAGGTGGAATACTTTCAGATTGAATCCCACTCCCAAGCCGAGATTTGTATAACTTCTTTTAGCCATGGTATAACTTACACACAGGTCGAAGAAATTGAGGAAATTGCCGTTCCATGCCACGGTGAACGAGGGGATAAATTGTTTGTTGACAATCCGGCCTTGGAAAAGTGCGGAAAGGCGGTGATGTTTGCCCAGGTTGCAATAGCCTTCCACCAGAAAACGTGATGCCAAGGATTTTGTATATGCTTTGGTCTCAGTGACTTCGATGGGAAAGATTTCTTGGATCTTATCGCTTAATTCTCTAGGATTCTCCATGAATTCCGCCAAGTCCTCGGAAGTGACACCGTCAAACACAAAATGTCCGTCATCGTCTTGGGTGCTTGTTTCGCTGATAGAACCAGTGACCTGGTTGCAATAGCTTGTCCAGTGTATAAAGCCCAAATCAAGCACAGAAGCCGCAACGCCAAACATGTTGTTGATACGGTAGGTCATGCCCAAGTCGATAGCGGCTCCCACATTTTTGAAAGCGTTTTGCCAGTTCTTCAGAAAGTCCTTGGGCTGAAAAGAAATGTTCACTTTCCCGTCAGCGTCTCTGCTGATGCTGTATGGTATGACACTGGCAATGGAAGCGTCAATATTGTAATTCATCCTCATGGTGTAGTCCTCGGGGTCGGTGTATAGTGTGGCGTTGGCGTATCTTGTCTTCACATTTGCCAAGCCGAAAAGCAGTTTGGGTCTTACTCCAATATAAAGGCAGGAGTTAATATCTATTTGCATACCCAATGCTATTTCCTGATATACATTCGTGTTGATTCTTAAATCAGGCCGGGCTGGATTGTCCTCTCCCACATACGCCATGTTACCGTGAATGGGAAGATTGAACAGGTCTTTGTTGTAGCTTGCATATTCATCGATGCGGATACGGTAGCTGAATGAGAAAAATATGGGCTTTGTCCTGAAACCGAAGTCAATGATGTTGAATGATATGTTGGAATTCAGCATATTCTGTTTGCGTGAAAGCTGGTCGGCGAATTTGTTCAGTTTGACGGTGGTGATGGTTCCGTCTCCATTTTCACCGAAGAGGGTTTTGTAACGTGCGCTGGTGTTTATTATGGAAGCGTTAACATTACTTCCTCCCGGTACGCCGACATATCCGTTGTATTGCAGGTGCATCGACGGGTTCAGGTATGGCGCGTACGGATTAAGGCGCATGAAGTGCAGGGTGATACCGTCTTGGGCATTCAAACCTAATGCTGTGATACTGACAAATATGAGGAATAATATTTTTTTCATGATTACAAGCTGATTTGTGAATATGAAATTTTGGCGCCTAAGGCGATACGCACGTTTTGAGTATTGTTGATTTCCACATCGTTCCCATTGGTGTCAATACGGAAGGTTAAAATCACTTTGTCAGAGTTTAGGATTTTTTTTGCGTCATCATGATTGAAATCGATATATGCTGGCGCTGATTCAATAGGTGTGTTGTTATATGCGCCATGTATATGCATGTTGTTGAGATTCACATGGAAGATTTCTCCTGTCTGGCTGTTCAGAAAGTCTATGGATGGTGTTAAGTCAAAGGGGAAGAGGTTGGTGATGGCAAATCGAAGTGTCAGTAAATCAATAGATTGAATGGTTCCGAAATTAAAGGTTTTATGTAAGTCATTGTCGATAGTGTCGCGATAAACGGCATTGTCAATGGAAAGGTTGGTGGGAAATTCTGTTTTTACTCTTAAACTTAGCGAGGAATTTTCATCCACGTAGATGTCTCCAGCGGCGAATCCGTCAGGGTTGACAATGAAATTGCAGTTCATCCTGATGGAGTCAAGATTCTGGTTAATATGTATAGGTAGTAAATTTACTTCGGCTGCTTGTGTGTATTGGTTAGGTGAGAGAGGTAGGTTTATGGTAATCGGGTTTGTGATCAATGGTGCCACAGGGGGTTGGTTGCCGAATAATGTGAATTCATTGATGGTCCCATTTATGGCACATAAACTGTTTTTCTCTGACAAGGAGAGTTTAGCATTGTTGAAACTGATGTTGTTGAAGTGGAAATTGTTGAGAGGTAGGGAGAAACCGAAGGCACTGTTGATAGGAATTTCTATGGCTCGAAGTTGTCCGGTGATGCTGTGTAGGGCACAATTGGTGAATTGGTTGTGGCATTCGTATGTAATTTGATTGACTTGTGAGGTGGTGTTTACGGTAATATTGGCAGAAAGGTATATTATGCCTGTAAAGTCTGGTTGGACGGTGTAGTTGCTCAGGTTGAGCGTCTGTTGGTGCTGTGTGTTGGAGAAGGTCATGGACAGGGGAGTGCCGTTGGCATCTGTGATGTTTTGGCTGGTAAGGGTTGCTGTGTAGGCGAAGTTGGCTGATGTGATGTTGAAATACAACGTCATGATACCCGACTTGATGACAGCTTCCTTGAGTATTACATCTTCGGTGCTAAGGTTGAAAGGCAATACCTGGTCAATATGAAAAGTTGGCAATTCGTCAATCATATAAACACCCGTAGTGTCGAAGGTTCTGTTGTCAATGTTGAAAATGTTACTCATGTGTACAAGATTTTCCGCATCTCCTTCAAAAACCAACTTGAAAACTCCGTTTTCATCAGTTTGGACGTAGTGCATACTGTCGGTATTGTTCAATAACTGGTCGATACCAATGGTGCCGTTCAATATGGGAATGCCCCAATTCCCATCAGCATCAATATTATCAATGTTGAAGTCGAAAAGTTTGTCATGACAGGAACTTGTTGAAAACATTATGATTATCAACAAGGAGGAAAGAAAAATCCGATATTTGTTCATGTTTTGTATTTTTTTGCAATAATAGTAAATTATCTGATATGTTTTTGCAAATGTGTGAAAATTTATCAATAAATTAGGCTGATATTTCCTTTTTTGATAATGCTTTCATCATTGATACAAGTTCCTTTCAGATAGTAATCGTAAACACCTTGTTCACAATTCATTCCTTTGAAGGTTCCATCCCAGCCCTTGTCCAAGCTGTTGCTTTCGAATATCAATTCTCCCCATCGGTTGTATATGCGAAGGGTGAATTCTTTGAGGATGCTGCTGCGCACATATAACACATCGTTTTTGCCGTCTCCGTTGGGTGTGAAGGTGTTGGGCACGAATACCAACGGCTCGTCGCACTCGAGGGGCAGGACCTCGATGGTGACTTCTTTTGACAAGCTGCAGCCGTATTCGTCGGTGACTGTAATGGTATAGGTGGTGGTTTCAAGGGGTATCGCATTGGTTTCTGGAGCATTGGGCTCTGAAAGTCCCGTTGTGGGTGTCCATTGGTAGTTGTAATTGCCGCTGTAGTTGGTGGCTTGCACCTGGGTGACAGTGTTGGCGATGATGCTACATTCAGTGCACCATGCGTCCAAACCATTGGCAAAGGTGCCTGTGCGCTTGGTTACAGGAATGGAGGCCGAGGCGGTACAACCGTGCTCGTTGGTGACGGTAACGGTGTAGGTTGTGGAATTGTATGGGTGAATCCAAGGGTGATAAGTGTTGCTGCCACTGCCCATCCCATCCGAAGGCTGCCATTGGTATTGCAAATTATTACCGCCGGTAGCGTGAATGTTCAGCTGTATGCTGTCCTCAAAACAGATGGTCCTGGGTTCTGTCGGCTCTATGTTGACAGCGGAAACATGAACGGTGATGTCTTTTTCGATAGTACAAAGGCTACCTTCCACTTTAAGGTAATAATGGGTGTCATCTGTAGGAGTGATGGTGATTTGCTGCTGGTTTTCAGCAAGGGGATTGCTGTAGTCGGGGTGTGTTGACCAGACAATATGTGTGGGATTTCCTGCGGTGACGCTGAACTGAAGGTTGGCGCTACTACCGAGGCAGATGGTGGTATCAGCGAGGGGGGTGATTTGTAAATCCTCAACAACAACAGTTTGATGGAGTGTGTCGGAACAGTAGGGTGTGCTAATAATCAGTTGGTAGTTGGTGGTGATATTAGGGGTTGCTATGGGGTTGGAAATTTGAGGATTGCTGAGCGTGCTTTCGGGAGTCCAGTGGTATTGGATGCCTGCGCCGGCAGCAGGAGCGATTCCTATCTGGACAAAGTCGCCACGGCATATTTCCTTGTTGGCTAAAGTCTGTGAACTGCCAGTCAGCACAAGAATGTTTTTGCTGAGGGTGTCCGTCAAATTGCAACTGCTGTTGTCGCTGATAGCAAGGGTAACGTGATAATTGCCCCCATGGCTGTATTGGTGCGCTGGTGTCCTTTCATCAGAGGTAGCACCATCTCCAAAATTCCAGTGAAATTGCGTCGATTGGCTTAGTGTCTGTGAAATGTTACTGAAGAAGACGGTGTCGGGATAACAAACTATGGAAGGTGCGTCGAAATCAGCGATGATAACTGGCAGATTAAAGTCCATTTTAACGACCCCCAAGTTGCAATTGGAACTGCCATTGTTTTCGCTCCATGCTCCTGGAGTGGTCGGGAAAAAGTCATCACCGCCGCAACCGGCACAGATGGCTTGATAAATTTTGCCTTTCTTGTCGAAGCGACTGGTGCCGCCATCCACGTGTTCACGGGAAAATGGACTGCCAAAAAAAGTGGCGTAAACTGGTGTGTTGCCATCCTCGCGCAAGCAAATGAAGTAGTAATCGCTACCGTCGGTGGTGGTTTGGAAGGCGTCAAGAGAGAGTGGCAATCCGTCTGTGCCGCCGAAGCCGTTAAGCTGGCGACTGCCCCAGCCAGACATATAGACCGTGTTGCAGAGGTCAACCAGCAGGGCCGTGGGGGATATGTCCGGTCCTTGACCTCCGCCAACACCGTATGCGGTTGACCAGATTACACTATCCAAGGCAGGAGTAAGATGAACTACAAATTGTCCGCCTCCTGCTTGGCCGTATAATGTGTTTTGCATCCAGCTGTTGCCTGCAGCCTTGGTCTGTCCAAAAATGTATGGATGATTATGCCGGTTGAGCTTCAGCAAGTAGCCTTGGTCGTAGTCGGATTTACCAAGATAGGAGCAGTGTAGCAGTTGGTCCCCGTTTTCGCTGATGTGTGCCACAAAGCCATCGCACACTCCGCCACCGTAGGTGCCTTGAACGGCAGAGGCAGATACGGGCAGGTCGGCAGTGTTGGTGCCTCCACAGAGATATACACTGTGGTCGCTTGCCAAATCCATACTATAGCATGCATCCTCTCCAACGCCACCAAAGTATGATGACCAAATCAAATGTGAGAGGGATTGGTCCATCTTGAAAACACATCCTTCTTTGTTGCCATTGTTCTGTGCCTGGAAGCTGCCTGCGGTCACAGGAAAGTCGGTCGAGTAAGTGCAGCTGACCACATATACGTTGCTTTGCACATCCACAATGATCTCGCCGCGGGACTCGTCGGCGTAGTTTTTCTTGAGTGGACTGCCAATGTTGAGACCGTCATTGCTGCTGCCGCCAATATAAGTAGAGGCAAGTAAGCTGTCACCATCGGCGCTGAATTTGGATATGAAAATGTCAGAGCCATCGGGATAGGTGACAGAGGTGTTCACATTGACGGACACACCTCCATTGAAGCTGTTGTCGTAAGCCTGTTCAGTGGTGGGAAAATTTAACGATCCGGTGGTTCCGAAGACATACAGCTCGTCGTTTTCATTGACGAACATGCTGTGGGGACACTCTGCTGCCGTGCCTCCCAAGTAGGTGGAGTAATATAACTGGCTGCCTGTGGAGTCGAATTTGGAGATGGCCACGTCGCAGGCACCGCCCGCATAATCTACTTGGTAATGATGTCCCACTTGGGTAGGATAACCGATGCCGAAGGCAATACCGCCGCCGTATAGATTGCCGTGTTTGTCGTATGTGGCGGTGAATCCCCAATTGTCGGCTGCTGAACCGCTATAGGAGGAAAATATCAGTTGCGGGTCGATGACCAAGTCCTTGCTTTGGTCATATTCTCCCAGTTGGAAACTTATTGTATTTTTGCGCAAAACAAACTGACAATCAATTTTTTGCTCTTTCCCTTGTGCGTCAATCTGATAAGTGTAGGGCGCCAACTCAACCGTCTGACCGATATCCGTCTTGACAATCAGATTACCATTGCTAATGCTCAAACTGTTGACACCGGCATATTCAATCTGAATGTCTTTAGGATTGGCTCCGGCAGATAAATGAAACTCGTATTTCAGTTGTTGCTCATGTTGGTATAAAATCAAGTTGATGCCATCATAGAGCTGTAAATAGGATAATTCTTGATACAGAGGTACTTGTGAGGCCCATTTGTTTTTCTGATGGCCTAAAAAATAGTTGTGATGATACTGCTGCCGTTTGCTGCCTATGATTTCAGTATTGCTTTGGCATTCTTTGAAAATCATCTGGTAGGCTGCTGCAGTGATATGACCGTTGGCAGTGAGTGCCGGGTTCAGCTTGGCTTTCTGAAACTGTGCCAACTGTGCAGGGTCTAAAAAAACAAGGGTAAGGCGGTCGGCTTCGGCAAACAGGGCTCCACCATTGAGTTTGGCCTTGTATAAAACCTGTTGCTCCCATTGTCCTTTGTTGGCGACAAATTCCAGCTGCTTGACCGAAAGTGAGTCTCTTTTATGACAAAATCCGTTTGTAATGCAGGCTGTTATCAGTATGCATAGAAGAAGGATTTGTTTGAGAAAAGAGTGGCTCATTTGAGATTAATTAAAATGCAAATTTACATGAAATTCTTGAATTATACACAGACAAATAAATTTTTTGTAAGGACGCACCGTGTGCGTCCGAAAAAATATAGAGGAAAGATATGGATTAATTAGCGAATTAGCAAACATTTAAAACTGAAAGAATAATAACTCCCTAATCTCTGAACTCTGAATCTCTGAACTCTGAATCTCTGAACTTTGAATCTCTGAACTTTGAATTTCTGAACTCTAAATTTCTGAATCTCTGAACTTTGAATTTCTGAACTCTGAATTTTGAATTTTGAATTTTGAATCTGCCACCTTCTACCTCCTACTTTTTCATCTTATATCTATTAATTATTATCTATTAATTATTAATTGTCAACTATCAACTATCAACTATCAACCCCCCATCCCCTTAATCCTTCTTAATGCACCTCACACTATATCCATTCATTCCAGAAATGTCCTGACATTCTTGTAGGCAATCGGCAAACAGAAGCACAGCTTTGGTTTGTAGGGAAGGAGACGAGCTTGTCCAATAATATGTCTCGCCCAACAGACTTGAATAACGTTGCCTAAGTGCTTCATAATAGCCTGCGGGCAGCGAAGTGAAACCGCTTTCGTTGGTGCCGGGGTCGTAAAGCCAGTAGAGGGGGGAACGTAATTGTTTGACTGTGAATGTATGTAGCTCGGCGAAGTCCTCAAGGGTGGGTAAAAGCCAACCGTCAGGACAAATACCTTGCACGTTACCATTGGTGTCGGGACTGTGGTGTGCCCCTGTGTCTATGGCCGCATACCAGTCATAAAGACGACCGAAAATGTTCACGTTCTCTGCCGTGTCGGGAAATGCGTCAGCATTATATTCATAATATTGGACAATGGGCCGTCCATCGCTGTAATTTATTGATTTCAAGTTTTCTACTGTCCAACAATACTTGTTGATGCGCACGACAGTATAGTGATTTCCATTATAATCAGTTGCCTCTGGACAAGGCAAGTATTTGCTGAACATCAAATGGACAAAAATGATGCTGTCGCAGCCACAGGCGGTTTTGAGTCTGATTTCGTATAAACCTGTATCTGAGAGTGTGATTCCACCATAAGTATAGCTGTCATGGGTTGTTATAATACTATCAATGTGAGTGCTTCGGTAAACGGGCAGAATGGTGAGTTTGAGAAATGTGCTATCGTCCAATAGGGAAACAAGCGTGTCATGGTAAATTCTCGTTTCCTCACTGGGGGAGGAAGTGATGGAAAAACCATGCTCTGTGTAGTTCTTCCCGCTGCAGATGCTGTCCTCTATCCATGTCAATTCCGGAATATAGCCCTTGGTGATGACTTTTAGCGTAAGACTGTCTTTGATTAGACCACACACGGAATCGTGCAGGGAAAGGTAGTATTTGCCAGACATGTTGCTGTCAATAGGAATGTAAAACTGTGGATTCTGCTCATCGGAGGAGAATCCATGGGGACCATCCCAGTGATATTCTATATTGTCTAATGTGATGGCGAAAAGCTGGCACCAGCTACTGTCAGAAATGGTCTTGTGAGTTGTGCCATCTTCAAACCATGCTTTTTTAATCAGTTGCTGCTCAATAATTTGTCCTTTGTATATAAAACTTGTTCCACATTGGTCTGTTACTTTAAGATAAACTGTGTCGTGATGGGGCAGGGGAAGTCGGTAAAAATCGCCCACTTGGTTGGAATCCAGCAAATTTCCATATTTGTCATGAATGGAATAGCGATATGGCGGGATTCCACCTTTGGCACGAGTCCGGACTGTTGAGGCAGTATCACCAATCTGACAGCAATAGCTGTAAAAATAGTCGTATTGTAATGGCTGTTTGCCAATCTTTATAGTAGTGTCCCGGAAGTGGCAAAGATGATCGGCTTTGGTGTAGTTGTATTCGTCGCACATTTCAATACGGATATTCCCTTCCAAAGTTATATCGATGGTGTCACCCAATTGGTAATAACCTGTGATTTTATCTGGTAAACTGGGATTTCCGTAAAGCCTGAAAACAGCCCTCACATTGTCGACAAGAGGTACGTTGTCGTATTGTCTGAAGTAATGTTGCTTGAAGAAACCGGCTGTGGGGATGATTCGGATTCCTGTGCAGGTGGGTTCAATTTTATAGGCAGGATTCTCTGGCACATAATATTTGCCGATGCCAAAGTTATTTCCTTTAAAACTCTGGTTTTTATTTGTTGTGTAACATCCTGAAACGTAATGGTAGGTGAATTTTCCCATGGAGCGCAAGCCATTAATGGCAAGGTCTCCATGGTAGTTGCTGATGGTGATGTTGGAGTTGCTGTCCAATCTTACCCATCGGTTCTGGTCGGCCTTGTAAACCATGGTGAAATTGCTGAGTCCTCCCGGACTTTCCGTTATTTGAAAAGTGTCCAAATCGCTCACTCCCGTAGTGAATGTGTAATATTGGGTGAACATTGAATAATCGCAGTAATTAGCTGTCTCATTCAATCCGTAAATGTTGAATGATGGATTGGTTATGGTGACAATTGGTTTTGACGAAATAGTGAAATCCTGATCCTCAATGGTACAACCCTTGGCATCCAAAACTTTGAATTTTGCTGTTTTCCCATGGTAAATGCTGTCAAATTCAAAAATATGCTGGTATGTCATTGCCTTGCCACCGTATATGTTTGGGACGCCTTGGCTAATAATGGTGTCTTGCTCGGTATCAATGAGATAATAGCGAATATTTCTACTCCCTTCATTTTGGAATGTCAACAGTTTTTCTTTGTCGTTAGGTGGGGAGAAAAAGTAATCATATTGTGTCTTTTGAACATTATAAATATGCTTTCCGCAAGAATCCGTATAAGTATAACTCGATGCGGGAATGGAAATTTCTCTCGGGGTATGTTGGAAAAGAGTGCTCGGTTTCGAGTAGCTTATGCTGTATTCTTTAACGCCATGGCATTCTGTGTCAGTTATTTGTAACTTTGACACTTGTCCCCAAAGATCGCAATACCTCTCGGCATTTTCAATAACATGTTCCAGTCTGTCGAAAGTAATATTCTTCCAATCGCTGGTGTCTGCTTCATGTCCGTTGACGGCTGGGTCTATCCATCGGTATTTCCAGATTGTTTTGCCACTGTCTCTTTGCAGCAGCACATAGTAGCTTGCGTCTTTCGCGAAAGAATTGCAGGCATCATTCAAATTTAGAATGTCAGTGTATATTTTATTTGTGCTGTTTGCGTCGTTATTATTGGCATTGGAGGCCACATCGACAGTGCTTTCAAGAGTAGGGGTGGCCTTTACTTGAACCTCATAGTCAGGAAGCGTATAACCACAGGCGTCAGTGAACGTCAGTCGATAGTAGCCGGCAGACAGACTGTCAACGTTATAATATTCGTGATAGTCCATATCCGCTGGATTGCTCCCGTTATGTTGTTGATTTTCAAATATTTTTGTCCTGTACGGAACATAGTGACTTCCGTCGTATCTCAATACTTTAACGGTATAAGGCATTCTTCCTCCCGTAATTCTCATTTGTACAATGCCTGTTGCCTTACAGGGCAAGGAACGGACAATGCCAAATCTGTTCCCAAGAGAAAACTCTTGATTCAAAATGCCAGCGTTTGGTTCTGTATAGGAAGTGTTTATGATCAAATCGAGAGTGTCATACACAATAATATTGGCACCTGTTCCGGGCACTCCCGTGTGATGCAACGCGCTTACTATGCCAGTGTAACTGCCTGGTGGCAAATTGTTGAATACCGGTGAAATACTGTTTTCACTATGGATACTGTTCATGGGAGAAAACAATGAATATCTAATGTTATTTGTGTCCAGCTGACATTCGCTTGACTTTGTTAATTTAAATGTAATTTCCCCATCATTGAGACAGGTGCAGTGACGGATGTCCGCGCCAAGCTCTATTTTACAATAATTTTGCGAAAAACACTCCGGGTTCATCCCCATTAATAATACAAGAAACAACGCCATGGCGTGATAAAATGTTGCTTTCATAATTTTTTACTTTTTGTTTCGTTTTATACTGAATCGTACGCTTGCAAAAGTACAAATAGTTTTGAAAATAACAATAAAAAAATAAATACGTATTTACATTAACTTTTATTTTTGTTAACAGGATTCGTAATGTACAGGGAAACATGAAAATCCATTTTTATTATTCACAAATCGCTGTTAGCTAATTGAATCAAATTAACAATATTGAAAATAGGATATTCATTAAATTTGCATTTTGTATTATGTTAATATGGAAAAAATATTCATTGTAGTTGCATTTGTCGCTTTTTCTCTGCTGTCGTCCGGTTATGCGCAGGAGGCTATTGACCCTAATGGCTATAATGTGTTCTACTATCCGAATGGACAGAAATCAAGCGAAGGCTTGCTTAAAGACGGACAACCAGAGGGTTGGTGGAGGTCCTATAATGAGCAAGGCGTTTTGGTTTCGGAAGGGAACCGAAAAGACCATTTGCTGGACAGCACATGGACTTTCTACAATGACAAAGGCGACAAAACTTTGGTTGTCAATTACAAGAAAGGCAAGAAAGACGGGGATAAAATCCAGTATTTTGACAATGAATATGTGGTTGAGCATTGGGCTGCTGACACCATCAAAGACGATGTGAAAACTTTTCATGCCGATGGCTGGCTTAAGAAAAATACTCCATACGAGGCTGGCGTTCCTCATGGCATGGAGAAAGAGTTCAATGATACGGGACTTGT
>CACXXY010000054.1 GCA_902771655.1 uncultured Bacteroidota bacterium
TCGGAGTAGAAATGGTCAAAGGCAAACCAACTTTTTTGGGCTTGTTCGGGAAGACTTGACAGTCCTTCATAAATGGTGGGCCAGTCGCCAAGAGTTTTCAAGCCTTCGGGTTTCCCCTTTACAATAGTGTCTTCTAAATAAAACATACCCAGATAGTTGACATCATGGTTGAAGTCCATGTTCACACGTGCCATCTGGTCGTTCAGCAAGAACCAACCGGCTTTGCCTAAATGGAATTTTCCTTCTTTTAGCAACACGGTGCCGATGGTGAGAGATGATTCCACCAGCACTTTCACACCATAAAGAGAAATCCCTGTTTTTTCAGCTATCTCTTCAAGGGTGAGTCCTTCTTTGTAATCATCCAGCAATTGGAAAATGCCGAATTTGACCATCAAACGTGATACCTGAAAAACAATGGGTCCGAAGGCAATCTCCTGTGCCAGACGCTGTGCGCGAAGAGCGGTATATTGTTCTTTTCCGTAGATTTCTTTTTGCGGTGAATTTAATTCCATATTTTTGATATTTATTTGAATCTTAGTTATTTATCCTTTTCCCAGAAAGGGAAATAGTTAAACCATTGGAGAGGATATTGGTGTAAGATATTTTCAATAGAGGAAATGTATGCTTTCAACAGCTCATCCGTTTTTTTGCTGATAGATTCCTCTTCTTCATTGATGCATAGTCGCTTCAAATAACCGGTGTAGTGTGTGTTTCTTTCTTTCATGATGAAAGTGGATACAACGGGAATACCCATTTGGGCGGCCAAAATGAAAATGCCTGTGGGAAAATAGGCTTCCTTGCCTAAAAATTCGCATTTTTTGATTTTCCGTCCACCGAAATGACGGTCGCACAGGATGGCCACAATCTCGCCCTTGTCCAATGCGTCCTTGATGGTGAACAGATGCGACATGTCGTTGCTGATGGGGATGAGCTTGACATTCTGTTTGCCAAAAGATTGATCCCTATGAGCTTGATAATTTGAACTTTCTCCACCGTATATGATACAACTGATGGGTTTTTTGTCCTGCGATAGGGTCTGTCCTAACAGCTCGAAATTACCGATATGCGACCCTGCCAATATGATACCCTTGTCTTGGTCTAATAGGGTGTTAAAATTTTGCAGATCTTCATCGTTGAAATGGATGTCAAACTGTCTGGTATTGCCAGCAAGCACTGCGAATTTGTCCAGCACTACTTTGCCAAAAGTGAGCTCGCTGAGAAAGCTGTACCAAAAGGTTTTTATTCTTCCTTGTTTCCAAATCTCCCTGTGATAGAATTTTACAGATTCTGTAGCTTTGCGTCCCAAGAAAAAATAAAAGGGTACCACTAAATAAAGTATAGGGTAAAACAGGATGACGGGTATTCGTTTCAGCATGACAAATAATGCCTTCTGACCAAAATTTCCACCACCAGTGGTGCCTTTCCATTGACGTTCCTCGGCCATTGCTATTGTGGTGTGGCTATGTGGAGCCGTCATACTATGGCGGCTCCACTGTATGTTATTGATTGACTTTGTTTTCTATATAATCGTAGAACTGTCCCAAAGTCTTGATGGGTTTCATTTCCTCGGGCTTGATTTTGAAGCCGAAGTTGCGTTCCACGATGACGACGATATCCACAAAATCAAGACTATCGATGCCGAGTTTTTCTTTCAGCAAAGCATCTTCTTGCAATAATTCCTCATCGATTTCAAGTTCTTCTGTCAGGAAGGTGTTGATGGTTTTAATAATGTCTTCTCTTGTCATTTTTATTTGATTTTCTTGATTACTAAGGCGCTGTTGGTACCACCGAAGCCGAAGGAGTTGGATAAGTATATGTCAATGTTTTTTTCGATGGTTTTATTGATGATATTCAGATTTTTGGAGTATTCGTCAGGGTTTTCGAAGTTGAGGTTGGGAGCGATGAAACTGTTGAGCATCATCAGGTTGGAATAGATGATCTCGCTGGCGCCAGCCATCCAGCATTCGTGTCCGGTCATCCCCTTGGTGGAGCTGATAGGGGTGTGGTAAGGGGTGAATAGCTGGTCGAGAGCCATGGCCTCGAAGGCGTCACCTTGTACTGTTGAGGTGGCGTGTGCGTTGATGTAGTCGATGTCTTCAGCCTTGACTTGTGCGTCTTGCATAGCCCTCATCATGGCGATGGCGGAACCTTGGTCGCTGGGTTGTGAGATGTTGGCTCCATTGGAGGAAAAACCATAGCCCATTACTTCCGCAATGATGGTTGCGCCACGTTTGACGGCGTGTTCATACTCTTCCAGAATGACTGTCGCTGCCCCGCCGCTGGGTACCAGGCCGTCGCGGTCGCGGTCGAAGGGACGGGAAGCCTTGGTAGGCTCATTGATGCGCGTGGAAAATGCACTGATGCCGTCGAAACTGCCCATTGAAAGGTAGTTGGTTTCTTGGCATCCACCGCAAATCACCATGTCTTGCAAACCCTGGCGGATGAACATTAAGCCCAGACCAATGGCATGTGAACCGCTGGCACAGGCCGCGCTGATGGTCATGTTGACACCTCTGAGTTTGAATATGGTGGACAGGTTCATTGTGACTGTGGAGTTCATCGACTGGAAAATGGCCCCTGAACCCACCAAGGTGGTGTCTTTGGTGCGAAGTGTGGTCTCGTGCGAGTCGATGACAGCCTTGGCGGATGAGTCATTGCCGTAGAAAATTCCCACTTCGTTGGCTGCTAAATAGTCCATGTCGATGCCTGCATTGCGTAAGGCTTCTGCGGTAGCCATGTAAGCAAATTCGCCTTCCTCGGCCAGACATACACGGGAACGGCGGTCCAACAGACCTTTCAGTTGCGGACGCTCCACAATGCCAGTCAGAGGCGAGCGGTAACCGTATTCAGTACGCATGGGGTCAATGCCAATGCCGGATTTCCCTTCGTATAACGACAAACGTACCTCCTCCAGATTCTTGCCCAAGCAGGAGTATATTCCCATACCTGTGATGACTACGCGCTTCATTTTTCTTTGTTTTTTGTTCCATCCCCATACTGGGCTTCGCTTGTATGGGGTTACTAAAATCTTGTCCCTTCGGGACTGCTCAAGGTATTACAGACCCTGACCACAGGTCCCTTTAAACTTTCAGTTTTCAGTTTTCAGTTTTCAACTATGTGTAAAGTCCTCCATTCACCGAAATAACTTCCCCGTTAATATATGCAGCTTCATCGGATGCTAAAAATCCTACTACGGCGGCCACTTCCTCCGGTTCTCCGAACCGGCCGGCGGGAATCATCTTTTTCAGGCTGGCTTCATCCAGCTCTTTGGTCATGTCGGTGGCGATAAAGCCAGGGGCGACAGCGTTGACAGTTATTTTCCGAGACCCTACTTCTTGTGCCAGAGCTTTGGTGGCCCCTATCATGGCCGCCTTGGCAGCGGAATAGTTGAGCTGTCCGGCTTGTCCTTTCAAACCCGACAAAGAGGCGATGTTGATGATACGGCCATAGCGTTGGGTCATCATCTCTTTTACTAATCGGCGGGTGATGTAGAAAGAACCGTTGAGGTTGGTGTTCAACACATCGTGCCATTCCTCGTCACTCATAAAAACGGCCAGTCCGTCACGGCGGATGCCGGCATTGTTGACCAAAATGGAGATGGTCTCGTCAGGGTGTTTGTCTTTCCATCGGTCTAAGGCAGTGTTTACCTGCTCCACATCAGCCACATCGAAAGGCAACAGTTCCGCGCTACCTCCTAATGCTTCCACTGTTTGTTGTGTCTCTATGGCAGCCTCACGGTTGCTGTTGAAATTGATAATCACATGGCAGCCCATTTGTGACAGTTTGATGCAGATGGCGCGTCCTATCCCTCTTGAACCTCCGGTTACTAAGGCGTATTTCATTATAACAATTCTATTTGTGTTTCTTTCAGATAATTGATGACCTTGGCGATGTCCTGGTATTTCGGTGTGTCGTCGATAAACGCAGGGACAATATCCCTGATGGCTTGGTATAATGCTCTTGTTTTGGAAGCCATTTTGTCGCTGATTTTCAGGCAATCGACAGCTTGTGCCAGACCAATCAGATAGATAGCCATCACCTGGTAGGCGTTTTCGATGACACGCTTGGCCAAAATGGCGGAGTTGGTACCCATGCTCACCACATCCTGATTGTCGTTGTTGTTGGGGATGCTGTGCACATACATGGAGTTGGCCAAGGTTTGCGATTCGGCTGTCGTGGAGGTGGCTGTGAACTGCAACGCCTGTATGCCATAGTTAAGTCCTAACTGTCCGAGGTTGCAGAAGGGGGGCAGTATTCCGTTGATACGGTCGTGGCAGATGTAGTTCAGTTGGCGTTCCATGAGGACTGTCAGCTTGACCATGGCGATTTTCAGCTTGTCCATCTCGAAAGACACATAGTCACCATGGAAATTGCCGCCGTGATATACCATTTGGGTATCGATGTCCACGATGGGATTATCATCTACCGCATTGAACTCTTCTTCCAGCAATTTTTCGGTGTATTCCAAGGTGTCGAATATCGGACCTAAAATCTGTGGAACACAGCGCAGCGAGTAATAGGGTTGTACCTTGTGCTCAAAAACTTTTTCCTTATGGGTATGGTACATTTCCACTTCGCGTTTAAGCATACAATGGCTGTCGGCGGCATATTCCCTCATCTTTTCGGCGATGAGAGTTTGCCCTTTGTGGTTTTTCAAAACGTTCAGTTCGGGAGCCATGAAGTCGTCGTAGGAGGCGGCAATTTCATTGATCATCACCGACACCAGGGTGGCGATGCTGAGCAGCCGCTTGGCATAATGCAGGTTGACGATGCCCACTCCTGTCATCATGGCAGTGCCGTTGACCAAGGCGAGACCATCGCGCAAGTGTAATTTCAAAGGATTGATACCCAGTTCTTTGAGAACTTCTGCTGTGGGACGGCGTTGTCCTTTGTAAAAAACTTCCCCTTCGCCAATAAGAGTCAGGGAAATGTGTGCCAACTGTACCAAATCTCCGCTTGCGCCGACGCTGCCGTGTTGTGGAATCACCGGATAGATACCCTTGTTGATAAAAGTTGTCAACATCTGCATCACGTCAGGATGGATGCCTGATTTACCATTTACGAATGTGGCAAAGCGTGACATCATGGCAGCACGCACGTAGATGGGCTCGAAAGGCTTGCCCGCACCCGTTGAGTGACTGCGTATGATGTTGTATTGTAAAGCGTTCAGTTCCTCGTCGCTGATACGGTATTGTGCCATGGGACCGAAGCCTGTATTGATACCATAAATGACTTTGTCTTTGGCAAAGTCATTCAGGAAATTGTAGCTTTTTTCTATTCTGTTACGTTCTTCTCCAGTCAGTTTTAATTCCTGTGTTTGGAACAGAACTTTCTCAATCTCTGCAATCGTCATGTTAGTTCAGATTAATTTCTTTCATCCAGTCCTCAATCAATTGTTCTTGCTTGTCCTTGTCTGCTAACTCTTTGCGTATCAGTTTTTCGGCGATGTCGATAGACAGGTTGGCGATTTCGTTCTTGATGTCGGTCATGGCCTTCATTTTTTCGAAATTGATAGCTTTTTTGGCATCTTCGATTAATGCGGATGCTTCATTGTTGGCTTTCAGCTTGGCTTCTTCGTACATTTTCTCGCTGATTTTGCGGGCGTCGGACAAGATTTTGTCGCGCTCAGCCTTGGTCTGGGCCATCATTTCGTCATGTTTCTTTTCCATGTTGGCCAGCTCGTTTTTGATTTTCTCAGCCTCAGCTAACTGTGTCTCAATGTATTCCTCACGTTTGGCGATGCTTTTGGTGATGACAGGCCATGCGAATTTGGCCAAGATGAATACCAAAATGCCAAAACCAATAAGCATCCAGAAAAGTAAGCCGAAAGAAGGATTGATGAGTGATGCTGCTAATACCATTTTTTATCTGTTTATCGTTTGAAGAATTTTGAGAAGAGAATTCATGATTCAATGTCCAAAATTCATCATTCTTAATTATTAATTTTTAATTCTTAATTCAAAAGGGAAAGGCTGCCAACCGCAGCGATTCCCTTCGTTTTTTTTGATGTTTTTTACAAAACAATCAATAAGCATACAACGATGGCGAACAGGGCGACACCTTCCACGAAAGCGGCAGTCAGAATCATGTTGGTTCTGATGTCACCACCAGCCTCGGGTTGTCTGGCAATAGCTTCAACGGCACCTTTACCGATGTTGCCGATGCCTAAACCAGCTCCGATAGCTGCCAAACCTGCACCAATGCCAGCACCGGCTTTGCCGATAGCTGCCAAATCCATTGCTGCTTGTAATAATGTTAATCCAGTCATAATTGATTAATTTTAAGTGGTTGTTTGTTATGTTGATTATTTTATGTTGATTACTTCGTGTTGATGAGCTTCGCTGTTGGTGATTTCGTGTTGATGAGTGAATGTTGTATTACGTCTCTGATTATTAATTGTTAATTGATAATTCTAGTTTTCTGACCCCTGACCCCTGATCACTAATCACTTCTATCTATTAGTTTTCAGTTTTCAGCTCCCCATGGTGTGGTTCCTCTACTGCCATGCCGATATAGATGGCAGACAGCAGGGTGAACACAAAGGCTTGGATGAAAGCCACCAGCAGTTCAAGCAGGCCCATGAAGATGTAGAAGAAGATAGATACGGGAGATACGGCATAGCCGATAGCGGGTGACATGGCACCGAAGATGAAAATCAGTCCGATGAATCCCAAAACAATGATATGGCCTGCCGTGATGTTGGCGAAAAGTCGTATCATCAGCACAAAAGGCTTGGTAAGAATGCCGATAAACTCTATCACGGGCATGAGCGGAAGCGGGAATTTCAGCGGCCAGGGCACACTGGGCGAGTTGAAAATGTCTTTCCAATAGTGCTTGTTGCCTGAAATGTTGGTGATGAAAAAGGTGATAATGGCCAATACGCCAGTAACGGTGATGTTGCCTGTTAGGTTAGCGCCTCCTGGGAAAATAGGAATCAAGCCCATCAGGTTGTTGACCAAAATGAAAAAGAACAAGGTCAGCAGATAAGGAAAATATTTTTGGTATTTTTCTTCTCCGATAGAAGGTATGGCTACATCGTCGCGGATAAACAGAATCAGCGGTTCCAGCAAGGATTGCATGCCTTTGGGCGCTTTCAGCGGTCCCTCTTTGTATTTCTTGGCCACCGACAGGAATATCCAGCACAGCAAGGCGATGGATATCAACAGCGCACACACGTTTTTGGTGATGGAAATGTCGTATTTGCACACATGGTCAATGCTTGCCGCTTCATGGTCTATCTCTCCGGTATATTCGGCATAATTTCCTCCCAATTTGACGATAGAGCCTTCAGTCTCCTCTGTGAAACCTAAGGCATATCCCTTATAGGCCTGTTGGCCGTGGTGTAACTTGCTGGAAGAGAATGCCACAAAACTGCCGTTGTCAAACAACATTACCGGCAAGGGGATGGAAATGTGGTGGTCGTTGATGGTGGTGATGTGCCAGCCATAGTCGTCGGTAATATGCCCCATGATGTATTCTCCTGGATTAAACTCTTCTTCCTCGGCTTTAACCGACATGCTGAAAATGGAAGAAAAAAGTAGTACAAGGGAGCAGAAAAAGAAAGGGATTATATGTTTTGTTTTATCGTAAGTCATTTTTGTTCAGATGTTTATGTTGCTTTTTTCGAAGTGTTCCAAAATTTTTACAAAGTGACAAATATACAAAAATTTATGAACAAAATAAATATGTAAAATGTATATGTTGAAAAGAATCAATCTCTTTTCACAGAGCTTCGGGGAAGCTCCTGTGATTTTTCAGGATGTGTGTATTTTTTTTGATAAATATTTAGATGCCTGTATGCTGTTTGAGAAATTTATGTAACTTTGCATCGTTAAATCAATGTTTAATTAAAAAAACAAGCGCTATGAACATTATTCTTTATTTGTTATTAGGTGCTGTGGCTGGCTGGTTGGCTGGTCAGATTATGCGCGGTGGCGGCTTCGGTCTCCTTTGGAACATCATTATTGGTATCATCGGCGGTTTCATCGGTGGCTGGCTGATGAGTCTGTTGCACATCCAGAAAGCAGGCTTGTTGTGGGAACTCATCGTCGCTGTGATTGGCGCCATCGTCCTGCTGTTTGTTATTTCTTTGTTCAAGAAGAAATAATTGGCTTGATGAATCCCAAAGAAGCAGGTGTGTGATGCATGCACCCGCTTCTTTTTTTAGTTGTAAATTATTAAAACACAATAATATGAAAAAACTTTTATCTTTATTATTAGTTGCCATGGCTTTGATGCCTCAGGTGTTAAAAGCTCAAAGCACCACCACTAATGGTCCGAAACTGGATCTGGATGAAAATGCCATAACCTATGTATTGGAGGATAAAGATGAACTTATGCGAATTTTTTCCATGGGAAAAAGCATATGGGGAGGCTATAATGACGTTATTATCAGTAAGTATGATAAGCAGACAAATACTCTCAGTGAGCAGGTTGTGGATGATGATTATGAAGGTCGTTTTGCTTTTCTGTCAAATGAAAATACTACTGTGAATGTGGTAAGGTTTGTTGCAAATAAGAAAACCATGATGGTGGAATGTCAAAAAGCTTCTTTTCCCGTGGATGTTAAAGTTCCTAAGAAATTGGTTTTTGAGACTTTTTACTCTTTCCAGATGACACCCGATGCGAAAAGTATTAATGATTACAATATTCAAGCAATGTATAATGCTGACAGATCCAAATTCGCCATATCCATGTTTTATCCGTCAAAAGAACAAAAAGAAAGACGGGTGGAAGTGGCGGTTTTTGACAATGAAGGTGCTTTCTTATGGCATGAGTCAGGTTCTATAGATTTCTATCCATATGTTACAATGAGTAGCATTAAGGTGGCGTTGGATGGTACGGTCTATGTGTCAGGAAGTGGATCCTATAGAACCAAAGGGAAAGACGAATCCTATGTTTATATTGTAACGTGTTCTCAACAGGGGATTTCCGGCTATAAAAATAATACTGAATCAGCGCTGGAATATTATGGTTTTAAAAGAGCGGTGTTGCCTAATGGGGAGTTCCGTTTGGTGGGTATAAAGTTGAAAAATAATAGAGGTGATTGTAAGATTTTTACTTATATGGCGACTCCGGATGGAGAGGTGGATTATGTTGAAGAAGATGCAGTAATTTCTCCCTATATTGAGGGCGTGAAATATGATGCTGAAAATTCGAAAAGAATGCTCGAAGGGTATACTCCTTATTTGTTTGATTTGATTTGTTTGCAGGATGGAAACCTTCTTTTAGTGGGAGAAATGAATTGTAGAGTTGATTTAAGTGACTGGGCTTCAGATCAGTCAGCTAATTTGTCGCATAATATTATGTGTGCAAAAGTGGGGGCTGATGGCAAACTGACAGAATTGAATGTTTTTCCGAGAGCTACCATGACAAATGAATTAGGTATCTGGCACTCCTCTAATCCTGTATATGCTTTTGAACATGATGGAGATGTTTATTTGATGTACAATGACCATAGAGATAACTACTCCGGAAATGTTACCCAATGGAAGACTTTGTATTATAACCGTCCTGACCAGTGTTCGGTGATATTGTCAAAGATAGAAGGCAATGGGGGATTGTCAAGTACGATACTTTATAATGCAAAAACAAAAGTAATTGATCCGAGAATGATTGCTATGCAACATAACCACGAATTCTTTCTGAAATTTCTACAGCAGGAGGATGATGGTATGTATTATATTCTGAAACGAGATGATGATTTTCATCTCGAAAAAGTAACCATTGAATAAAAAAAAGAGACGCGTTTGCGTCTCTTTTTTTTTTAATCCAGCCGAAATTACTCAAAAGACAAAATGGCTTTCTTGATGATTTCGATAGCTTCGCGCAGCTCTTCCTCGCTGATAACCAATGGGGGAGCGAAACGGATGATGTGCTGGTGGGTCGGCTTGGCCAGAACACCCATCTCTTTCATCTTCACGCACACATCCCAAGCTTCTTTGCCATTGGTCGGGCGGATGATGACGGCGTTCAACAGACCTTTACCACGCACCTGCTGGATCATCGGGCTGTTCACCTTGCTCATTTCTTCGCGGAAAATCTTGCCGAGGTATTCAGCGCGTTCAGCTAATTTTTCTTCTTTCACCACTTCCAGAGCAGCGATACCTACACGGCAGGCAACAGGGTTGCCACCGAAGGTTGAGCCGTGCTCACCGGGCTTGATGTTCAGCATGATGTCGTCATCAGCCAAAACTGCTGACACGGGCATAGTACCGCCAGACAGTGCCTTACCTAAGATCAGGATGTCGGGACGAACGCCTTCGTGGTCGCAGCACAGCATCTTACCTGTACGGGCAATACCGGTCTGAACCTCGTCGGCGATGAACAATACGTTGTGAGCCTTGCAGAGGTCATAGCATTTCTTCAGGTATCCTTCGTCTGGCACAAAAACACCAGCCTCACCCTGGATGGGTTCAACGAGGAAACCGCAAACCATAGGATCTTCCAAAGCCTTGGCTAAAGCGTCAACATCGTTGTAAGGGATTTTGATAAAGCCAGGGGTGAAGGGACCGAAGCCTTTGTATGCATCGGGGTCGATGGACAAAGAAACGATGGTGATGGTACGACCGTGGAAGTTGCCTTCGCAAACGATGATTTTGGCCTGGTTTTCGGGCAGACCTTTCTTGTCGTAACCCCAACGACGGCAAAGTTTCAAAGCTGTTTCGTCAGCTTCTGCGCCAGAGTTCATGGGCAGCACTTTGTCATAGCCGAAAGTCTCGGTAACGTATTTTTCATACGGTCCGAGGCAGTCATTGTAGAATGCACGTGAGGTCAGCGTCACTTTCTGAGCCTGGTCGATCATGGCGTCGATGATCTTCGGGTGGCAGTGACCTTGGTTTACTGCTGAGTATGCTGACAGGAAATCGAAATATTTCTTGCCTTCCACATCCCATACGAAGGGACCTTTGCCGCGGGCGATGACAACGCCAAGCGGATGATAGTTATGGGCGCCATATCTGGCTTCCATGTCCATAGCTTGTTGACTTGAAGTGATTTTTGCTACTTCCATAGTGAATTTTATTTGATTAATATTGATTTGTGTAGTTTGTCAAAAAAATTAGCTTGCAAAGTTACACAAAAATATTGTATGTTATACAAACAGCGTGAAATTTTATTGGCCGATATGCACTTTGCTGCGGTCCTCTTCGGTTCTCTTCATCGGCTTTGAACCTTTGTAAGAGTTGAAATTATAGCGTATGCCTAACCATAACATACGGCTTTTGTTGTGACTGTCATTTCGCAGAATATAGACATTGTTGTCAGAAAGGACTGCCCAATTGTTGGTGTTGAATACATCGGTCAGCAGGGCGGATACGGTGAGGCTTCCTTTGAGAAAGCTCTGCCTGATGCCGATGTTCATCACATGGGAGAATGGTATCGTGAATTGCGGGTAGTACTCAGGAGTGGTAAAACCGTATTGCACTTGGATATTCATCCCTTTGACAGGCTTGAAATTGAGCTCGACAAGGCTGCTGTTGACCCATCCTTTGTTGCTTAAATCTAATTTCTCATACTTTCCGTTGGCATTGACATAATAGGTGTTGGTATTCAGGTCAATATCAACCCATTTTGCGGGATGAAGCGTTAATTGGAGGTCTAAGCCGGTTCTTAATTCGGACAGGCCGTTGATGTAAGTCAATAGCAGCAAGCTGTCCTTCAGAATGGTGATTTCAGTGATGTAGTTATGGGTGTAATTGAAATACAGATTGGCGGAGAAATCAACGATTTTGGTATTGAGATGATAGTTGAATGCCACATTGTCAGAAGTCTCTGGCTTAAGATAAGGGTTGCCTTGCTCGAAGGTGGTGGCATCGAGCATGCTCATGTACGGGTTCAGCTGCGGATAAGTTGGTCGGCTGATACGCCGTGAAAATGCTAGGGATATGCTGTGTTTTTTGTTGATTTTATACTGACCCATCAGGCTGGGAGCGATAAAAAAATGATGCTTGGTTTGATAGATGTTTTCTTTTTCACTGCGAAGTTTGACTTGCGAATATTCGATGCGGACACCGATTTTTCCGAACAGTTTTTTGCCTTTGGGAGAGGAAAATTGCATGTAGGCGGCGGGAATGAACTCCCTGTGGGCGAGGTCTTTGCTGAAAGTTGGTGAATAATTCCATTGCTGCTTATCCCAGTCGTAAAAATCGTGGTAGATGTTGTTCTGCCGATAAGAGAATTTTACGCCCGTTTCCCAAGTCCCGTATTTTTTCTTGATGTTGAAATCGATCTGATGGGCGGTGAGAAACGGACTGCCTCCGGATACGGATTTGTTGACTGTGTCGCTGTTCAGGAAGTAGTAGGAGGGACGGTGTCCCCATATTTTGGAAATGGAGCTGCGAATGGAAAAGGACAGCTTGTTGGGTTGTATAATGTGCTGGTAAAAGAGCACTCCTTCAATATTCTCGCGGTTCCACGACACATTGCGACTGCGGTGCTCCTGTCGTTCGATGCTTTCTGTAAGATACAGATTGTCAAAATCTTGCTTCGTGTTGAGGCGGGGAATATTCAGCCGGAGGTCGGCTTGGAGTTTGTTTTTGGAATTGATGTGGAAGGTGGCACCTAAGGCGATGTTATTGTTGAAGACGGTTCTGGCGGAGCGAACTTTCTGCTCCAAACTGTTGCCGGATTGCACAAATTTTCGGTATAGATTGCCGTGGATGATGTCGTCTTCGTATTTGGTCTGATAGCTGAAATTCAGAGAAAAGCCTTTGGCCACATAATGCAGAGCGATGTTACCATTCACAAAGTGGTTGAAACCATAGTTGGCGGCAATCTGTCCGCTGAAGCCTTTGCCTTTTTCTTTTTGGCTAATGATATTGATGATGCCGCCGGTGCCTTCCGCATCATAGCTGGCGTCCGGATTGGTGATGATGTCGATGCTTTTGATATTGGTGCTTGACAGTGCCGATATTTCTTCCAGGGTGGTGGGAACCCCGTCCAACAGAAGCAGTACATTTTTTTTCCCACGAATGGACACTTGTCCCTGAGGGTTGACACTTACAGCAGCGGATGAACGCAGAATGTCGGCCACCGATCCGGTCATTTCGGTCATATAAGCTTGTGGATTTAGGCTGGTGCGTTCCACGCTGCTTCGTTTGCCGTTGGCTTGTGCTTCTACGGCTACTTCGCCTAATGTCTGTGAGTTTTGACTTAAAACGATGTCTGGTAGTTGCACTTTTTCCTTTGATGCACTGAATGTCAGTGATTTGGAGGTGTAACCCACAAAAAACACTTGCAGGGTGCGACTAACCACCACGGATGCATACTGGATGGGTTCACCTTTCTCTTCGGTCACTTTACCCGAAACGACGCAATTCTGTGCTATCGCTATATCTGCCCAATTTGTCATGAAAAAAACCAATAATGTCAATGTTTTGAATAAAAACCGCCTGAACAATCTCATAAATTGATTTTTTTGAATTTTGAATTTTTAATTCTGAAATCTGAAATCTATTTGCTAATTAACTAATTTGCTAATTTGCTAATTCATTGGTACATTGGAACATTCTCTTACCGTCCCTTGAAATACTCGCAAATCCCTGTCAGTCCGCACTCCTCACATTTGGGCTTGCGGGCGAGGCAGACGTAGCGGCCGTGCAGGATGAGCCAGTGGTGAGCCTTCGGGATGAGCTCGTCGGGGAAGCCTTCGGTTAGTTGCTGCTCTACCTTCAGCGGAGTGTCGGCATTTTCCACAATGCCGATACGGTTGGCCACCCGAAACACGTGCGTATCCACAGCAAAGGCAGGCTGGTCGAAGATGACCGCTAAGATGACATTAGCGGTCTTGCGACCTACACCTGGCAGCATCTGCAGTTCTTCCATATTGTCGGGTACCACACCGTTAAAACGCTCCACCAAAGCCTCTGCCAGTCCTTTCAGGTGTTTGGCCTTGTTGTTTGGGTAAGAGACCGATTTGATGTGCTCGTGAATATTTTCAACTGAAGCTTTTGCAAGTTCAAACGGAGTGGGGTAGTCTTGGAAGAGGGTGGGGGTGACCATGTTGACCCGCTTGTCGGTGCATTGTGCCGAAAGCACTACAGCCACTAATAATTCATAACTGTTGGTGTACTGTAATTCAGGCTCCGCCACAGGTATATGTTTCTCAAAATAGGGAATCAGGAAATCATATTTTTGTTGAATTTTCTTTTTCATAAAATTGATAGTTGTGATTCGTCGATTTATAGAATTGCTAAATTTAATGTGCTAATTTGGTTAGTGGTTAGTGGTCAGTGGTCAGTGGTCAGTGATTAGTGATTAGGGGTTAGTGGTCAGTGGTCAGGGGTCAGTGGTCAGTGATTAGTGGTTAGTGGTCAGTGGTCAGTGGTCAGTGGTCAGTGATTAGTGGTTAGTGGTCAGGGGTCAGGGGTCAGGGGTCAGTGATTAGTGGTTAGTGGTCAGTGATTAGGGGTCAGTGATTAGGGGTTAGGGATTAGGGGTTAGGGGTCAGAATTATAAACTGTCAACTGTCAACTGTCAATTGTCAACTATCAATTGTCAACTGTCAACTGTCAACTTAATAAACTTTACGATGAGTTGCGGGAAGGCATAATTACCGAGTTTGCTTAGCGGTACTGTTAGCCTTTGCCCGGCGGGTGCTGGCAGTTTTTTGGAGTCTGGTATGTCGTAGAAGAAGGCGTGGATAGTCTGGTGTGTCAATTGGTGTTTGGTCTGATATAACAGTTTGTGTTTCAGTTGTTTGTTTTCCTTGGTTTCTTTCATAGGCAATTGGTACAGGCCTCTCCAAATATCATTTTCCGCTCGTTTTTCAATAATGATCTGGCCTTCCTGAATGCATACAAAAAAATGAAAAAAACGGTCTTTGATTTGAATTTTTTTGATGCTGACAGGCAGTATTTCCACTTCGTCATGTTGGTATGCAAAGCATTCGTTTTTCAGGGGACAGTTTTCGCATTGCGGACTTTTTGGGGTGCATTGCAGTGAACCGAAATCCATAAGTGCCTGATTGAAATCCGCTGGGTCAGCATCTTTTATCAGTTTACGGCAAAGCTCAGTGATTTGCTTCTTGGTACGGCTTTCCATGATATTGTCATGAATACCGAATATCCGGCTGATGATGCGCAACACGTTGCCATCCACAGCGGGGTAGGGCAGTCCGTATGCGAAAGAACAGATGGCGGCGGCGGTGTACTCGCCGATGCCTTTGAGTTGTCGCACTTGCTCGTACGTCTTAGGAAAAACTCCTCCATGCTCTTGCATGACATTTTTGGCGGCGGCGTGCAGGTTGCGGGCACGCGAGTAGTAGCCTAATCCCTGCCATACACGCAACACCTCTTCCTCTTCGGCCTCGGCTAAAGCTTTGACTGTTGGGAATGTCTGGATGAAACGCAAGTAATATTCCCAGCCTTGGACGATACGGGTTTGCTGCAAAATGATTTCAGATACCCATATCTTATAAACATCGCGTTCACCCCGCCAAGGGAGTGAACGCTTGTTGTCTGCATACCAATGAAGCAGTATATCAGTAAATTGCATATTATTAATGCTGGTCGATAATACGGAACAGTTCGTCCAATTTCGGAGTCAAAATGATTTCGGTACGGCGGTTCTTGGCACGTGCCTCAGCATTGTCGTTGCTGTCGATGGGGAAGTATTCGCTTCTGCCGGAAGCGGCTAAACGTGAGGGCGCGATGTTTTTGTTGTTCAAAATAGCTTTGACAACGGCGGTGGCACGCAATACACTCAAGTCCCAGTTGTCTTTTACCTGTCCGGCACCTTTGTATGGTACATTGTCGGTGTGGCCTTCAATCAGGACAGAAATGTCCTCGTCTTTTTCCAATACTTCTGCCAATTTGGATATGGCTTGCATACCGTCATTGTTGATAACCCAGCTTCCGGAAGAGAACAACAGTTTGTCTTCCATGGACACATATACTTTGCCATTTTTCTCATAGACATTCAAACCGCTGCCTTCAAAGCCTTTCAGGGCTGCGGAAACGGTCTCTTTCAGTTTGCGGACTTCCGCGTCTTTCTGATCCAGAATCTTTTGCAATTCACCCAAACGAGCCTCTTTGTCAGACAATTCCATGGTGGCCAGGTTCAGCTCGTCGCGTTGCTGGTTAATCTCGGCTTCGCGCTCGTTCAGCTGGGCTTTGATTTTCTCAATGTCGCTGAGCAGCTTGTTCACTTGGGTGTTGTTGCTCATGTTGAGTTCGGCGAATTGTTTCAGCAGTTCGTCATAGTCGCGGATGGCCTTGGCCAAGTCTTTCTCCGACTGGGCCAGTTTCTTGCTGAGCGTCAAAGTGTCGGCAGAAAGCTGTTTGGTCTTTGCCTTCAATTGCTCCACCTGTTGTTCCAATTGTTTGTTCTGGTTTACCGTGTTGATATTGTCCTGGTTCAATACGGCCAAATTGTCGGAGCATATTCTGTAGTTGTCTTCCAATTCGGCGTATTTCTGTTTTGTGACGCATCCTGAAAGAAGCAGGGCTCCTGCCAATAATCCTGAAATTAAAACTTTCTTTTTCATTTTTACCTTTTTATTTTTATTGTTTATTTATCTTGGTTGATAATGTATTTATATACCTTAATATAGATTTGCAAAAGTACAACAACTTATCGCATGATTTTTCCTTCTCATAAAAAGAAATAAACATCTTTTATTTAATAATTCGTTGCAACTCAAATGCCTTTCTTTTTTTTGAAGAGCATACTGGCACTTTGACCAGTCAGCACAATTGAAATTTCCTCTTTTTACGATGCTGTTCCTTTTTGTCATTTACTCACGACTTAAGGTGCACATCTTTTTTTCTTGAATTAACTTTTGTTAACAAAAAAGTCGTATATTTGCAGCGTTTTTAAATAGTTAAGGATATGATATACTTAGACAATTCTGCGACTACTTTCCCTAAACCTGTAGAGGTTTATGATTTTATGAACAGTTTTTACCGCGATCATGGTGTAAGTCCTGGCCGTTCGGGTTTTGACGCTGCTATCGAGACTGGCGAATTAGTTGAGAATACTCGTAAAATGCTTACGAAGTTGTTCAATGGTGGCGATGACCCCAATCGTCTCACTTTCAGTTATAATGCCACAGATTCTTTAAACATACTGATACAAGGTCTGGTTGAAAAAGGTGCCCATGTAATTACCACTATGCTCGAGCATAACTCTGTTCTCCGTCCCTTGTATGTGATGCAGGAGAGAGGTATCATTGAGGTGACATATCTGCCTTTTGATAAGCATGGCTATGTGGATCCTGATGATATTGAGAAAGCCATCAAACCGAATACCAAATTTGTGGTTTGCACCCAGTGTTCCAATGTGATTGGCACTGTGCAGCCCATTGCCGAAATCGGTAAGATTTGCAAGAAACACGGTTTGATTTTTGTAGTGGATGGCAGCCAGGGTGCTGGTGCCAATACCATGGATATGATTAATTATGGTGTTGACTGTTATGCCTTTACCGGTCATAAGTGTCTGATGGGACCTACTGGTATTGGAGGCTCCTACGTGCGTGAGGGCATCGATATCAAACATACCCGTTTTGGCGGTACTGGTGTGCGTTCCGCTTATCCTGGCCATTTGGAAGAATACCCCTATCGTTTGGAAGCCGGTACCCTGAACATTTTGGGTGTGGCCGGTCTGCATGCGGGTGTGAAATGGGTGATGGAGAGAGGTGTCGAGAATCTGCATGAGCAGGAAATGAAATTGTGGGAGAAACTGCGTCTCGGTATCAAAGATGTTCCTGGAGTGACCTTGTATTGCGCTGAATCAGTGGAGAACCATAATCCTGTGATGTCCATCAACATCAACGGCTTTGAGGCTGGCGATGTGGGTACAATGTTGGATGTGGACTATGACATTGCTTGCCGTACCGGTTTGCAATGTGCTCCCAAGGTGCATGTGGGCATTGGCACCATTGATATCCATGGTACAGTGCGTTTGAGTATCGGTGCATTCAATACCGAAGCCGACATTGATGCGGCCATCACTGCTGTCAAAGAAATCGCCGCGCTGAAAAACTAAGAGAAATTTAGATTTGTAGGGACGCATTGCATGCGTCCGCTGAAAAAGAAATGCAGGGCTGTCATATTATGGCAGCCTTTTTTATAATTGCTATTTTGCAATTGGTGCTGTTTCGCACATAATGCGTGAAGTTGCACGGATGTGAACTCAGCCACTCTATAATACTCCCCAAAATTAGGACAGCAAGTGAAAAAAAAATTTGTACTTTTGCACCCATAAACTCACACCTTCGCCATGGAGCTTGAATATGCCAGTCGGAAAAATTGCGCAAGCCAAATGAAGAGAAAACAAGCTTTCTTTTCTGCGGCACATTTTGCCATCCCCCTCCCACCTGTCCACTGTCCCCTGTCCACTGTCCCCTGCATTCACACCTTCTCCGCCAAAGAAAAGGACTCAGAGACAGGCCTAAGCTATTTCGGTTCAAGATATTACTCCTCCGACCTGAGCATTTGGCTGAGTGTGGACCCGATGAGTGACAAATATCCCTCGCTTTCACCATACGTTTATTGCGCAAACAACCCCATAAAGCTGGTGGATCCGAATGGGGAAGACTGGGAAGTTAATGAAAGTGGTTATGTCAGACAAGTAGGAGATAAAGATAACAATACACTATATGCTGTCAAGGGAACATTGGAGTTTTCTTTTGGAGAAAGAAAAACAAAGGAGGATGGTACATTTATTTCAATAACGGCAGATGAACAAATCATGAATACTATGACTTGTGTTGGCAATAATTTCACAGGCTTCATTGCAACGGACAAAAGAGATAAAATGATTGAAACGTTCAATTTTATGGCAGATAATACGAACGTGGAATGGGCTATGATAGGAGAAACTATAGAAGTTGGTTCAAATACCATACAAAAAGACTTCTTATATACAAATCATGAAAACATCCGTTGTGATGCTCGTTTTAATCAAGTTGTAAAAAGCGGCAATAATTACAGTTTGGATTATCACAGGCATTCGCATCCTAATCGATATACTGGCAATAACCCATTATATGCTATAGTTTATCCAATTACTTCACATTGTACATCTTCCAAAGATAGAAATTTGCGAGATGCCGCATCACCAAGCAACTATGTCAGTGTGCGGCCTGATTTTATTTTACGGAACAACGGTTATGACATACATTATTGAACACTTGAAGATATTTTTTTTGTTGTTGCCCTTGTTGCTGACTGTGGTACATTCATCTTATGCACAAGGCGAATCAGATAGACTAAAGAACCCTTGTCATAGTGAATTATGGGTACGGGAACTGTCAGTCAGTAATGAATCTGCTTATGCTTTACTGGATACGATTAATAATCATTGGAAACGTTGCAGTTTGAATGAAGCACTATCTATGGCATTGATAAAACACACTGCGTTAAATGATTGGGTTGTAAGCATTGTTCAGCTTTCTATGAGTGAATATTTGTTTTTGAAATCTCATGGCTTTAGTCTTTTTGGTGCTTTGACCTATCAAAATAAGCTATTTGTTTTACAATGCATTGATTCTTTGGATATAAAACAAACGCAAAATTATTTCTTTCAACTACAGGACAGTATTAAAATTCTTCCAGACTATCAGACATTCTTTCATGAAATTCGAGACTACAAATTTGTCGTTGATACGATACCGTCTACCGGAATAAATGCATTAGAATGGGAAATTTTAACATACGAGAGATTTATACAACTAAAATGCAGAGAAAATAAAAATTGTTTTCAATGCAAAGAGATACCTTATAATCAAACTGATCAGTATCTTTTTAATACGCCAAGATATTAGCATAACAATGGAATATTCAATAAAGATATTTCTTGTATAATAGAAGTGACATCACGGAACCCGTAGGCTAGCCATCGACATTAACGGCAAGGAGGTGGAAGCCTCCGTAAAGCAGATACGGGTGGAGATGAATAAAAAACAAAAGAAAAGCAGAATGAATAATAATTTGTAATTTTGCATCTATAAACCCACACCTTTGCCATGAAGCCTGAATATGACAGTCGGAAAAATCGCGCAAGCCAGATGAAAAGAGAACAATTCTTTTCTGCGGCGCACTTTGCCACGCCCTTCCCAACTGTCAACTGTCAATTGTCAACTGTCAACTGGATTCACACCTTCTCCGCCAAAGAGAAAGACTCCGAGACTGGCTTTTCTTACTTTGGTTCAAGGTATTACTCCTCCGACCTAAGCATCTGGCTGAGCGTGGACCCGAAGTCGGATAAGTATCCGATGTTTTCACCGTATGTGTATTGTGCTAATAACCCGGTGAAGTTGGTGGATCCGAATGGGGAGGAAATAAACCCTATTTTTAGTACATCTGGAGAATTATTAGGTACAGATAGCAAAGGATGGAAAGGGACGGCTATAGTGATGGATAAAAAGGATTTTAAGAAAGGAATGAAACACGAGGATGCCTTAAAAAAAGGAACTGAGTTAGATAAATATGGAAAGGGTATAAAGATTTCTGACAAAGATTGGAAAACTGTAGAGGAAAAAGGAGGGGAACGAATGTCTCCATATGTTGAAAACCACAGTGGTGAAACGATTTATTTTAAACCAGAAACCACTTATGGTGAATATAAAAACGATGGCGCATATCCATTAGGAGTCGGAAAAGATTTATATATGCCTGTGGATGGTATTGCTGTACCTCATTTGAAAAAGAATCAAGTTTATAAGATTACAGACAACACACGTGTTTCTGTTTCTAATACATCTATATCCTATCAAGCCATTAATAGAATAAATAGTATTATTATGGGCGCAAGAGGAGGATGGAAAGGGAATTTCTGGCATGGTTTTAGGACTACTGATATTTCTATCGTTGGAGATATAAGATATCCTATTCGACCTGCTGATCATTCATGGGATGCTCTATTCGCTACAAGTAAAAGATAGGAGGATAATTATGAAATTATTGAAAAGAATATGGTTGGTAGCCCTTTATAGTCCTTTAATCATATATAAATTAGTTTCTCTTATTCTCTTTTTTGAGATCTGTATATATGTAGGTCATATTCCTAATAGATATAGAGAAGTTAAACATTTATTATCTTACAAAATCCTTTCTTTTTATGATTTCTTTTCGAGTCTTTTTTCGGATTTAATGATGTTTGTTTTCTTGATTTCCATAGTGTTTGGGATAGCTTCCTTG
>CACXXY010000055.1 GCA_902771655.1 uncultured Bacteroidota bacterium
GAGCCGTAGGCGGATTTCCGCATTTGCTCTTCTCTCTCCTTATACACCTTTTCAGCGGATTTGCCCATCAACGGCCAGAATTGGTCGTTCAGCGGGTTGCAGTAATGGTGGCAGAACTCGTGGATAACAATGGGCAGCACAGCGTTCGCTTTGTAGAATATCTCCCCGTGCTCATCAAGCTGACAACAGCCGATGACAGGACTCAAAGCGTTACTGCCATCTTTCAATCGGGCACTACACCCGTAATTATTCGGACCCACCAGCAGACTGAGCACAATGCGGAAGCTACTGCCGCTTTGGGGACCGAAATAGCTGCTAAACCAGCTGTAGTCCACCTTCTCGTTGATAGCGTTGAACGCCTCCTCAACCTGCGCATGGAAGTCTTTTTTCCCCAAGTACCAGTCGTGGAAATGGGAAGTGCGATAAAAATCATTCAGCGGTTCCAAAAAATCCTTCTTCTGCTGTTCTGTCCAACGGTCGAAAGAGGCATCGCCTCCTTCCGCGAAATTGTCGTTGAGCACAATATCGCCGTTTTCCGTCATGGTCAGATGCAAACCATACGAAGCAACCGCGTCGTAACCGATTCCTGATTCCTGCGGATATTGACGGGCCAACTGCACCACCGGGTGCTCTTTGTAGGCTGCGAAAACGGAATCGACCTCATGCGCATAGTTAGGAACGTCGCAGCGACTGTATTCATGGGCACCGGAAAGCCGCCACACTGTAGCCACCAAATCAACGCATTCGTCGAAATGGGCCGGAATGGGATTCTGGGCGAAGGAAGCCAGCGCGGAGAGAAACGCGACGATAAGGATAGTGGTTTTTCTTTTCATGTTTTTTTTGATTGGAGGTTAATGGGTTAGGAAGGTTAGGAAGGTTATAAGTTTTTGAATTCTAAATTAGTGCTGGCAAAGATACATATTTTTCTCCACATTATAACTGAATAACTGAAATTCAAATAAAAATTGACACATTAGCACATTGTTAATTGGTACATTAAAAATTAAATCATTTGATAATTTACTCATTTGCACATTTGCTATTTTTTTGTATCTTTGCAAGCTTATTAAAATACAACTCAATGAAGATTTCTTATAATTGGCTGAAGCAATATGTGAAATGCGACCTCAGCGCCGAAGAAGCAGGTAAATATTTGACCGATTGCGGTTTAGAGGTTGAAGGTTTGGAAGAATACGAAACTATCAAAGGCGGACTGAAAGGTCTGGTGGTGGGCGAGGTGCTCACCTGCGAACCGCATCCAGACTCCGACCACCTGCATGTCACCACCGTGAATGTGGGCGGAGAGACTCCTCTGAACATTGTATGCGGTGCCCCCAATGTGGCACAAGGACAGAAGGTCATTGTGGCCACCATCGGCACGGTACTGTACAATGGTGACGAGTCCTTCACCATCAAAAAATCGAAGCTGAGAGGAGTGGTTTCCGAAGGCATGATTTGCGCCGAAGACGAGATTGGCGTGGGCTCTTCCCACGACGGCATCATGGTGCTGCCACCTGAGACAGTGGTAGGCACTCCCGCCGCCAAGCTATTCAAGGTGGAATCGGACTGGATTTTCGAGATCGGCCTCACCCCCAACCGTAGCGACGCTATTTCGCACTACGGTGTGGCCCGCGACCTGCACGCCGCCCTCGAAATCAACCACATCCCCTGCTCTGCCCTGATGCTGCCCAACGACTTCGACTTCAACGTCAACTCGCGCAGCTTCCCCATCGACATCTCCATTGAAAATCCGAAAGCATGCCCACGTTATACCGGACTGACTTTGGAAAATGTCACCGTAAAGGAATCTCCCGAATGGCTACAGAATCACCTGAAATCCATCGGTGTGCGTCCCATCAACAATGTGGTGGATGTCACCCAGTACATCATGTTCGAAATCGGGCAGCCGATGCACGCATTCGATGCTGACAAAATCCAAGGCGGCAAAATCATCGTGAAAAACCTGCCGGAAGGCACTCCTTTCACCACCTTGGACGGCAACGAGATCAAGCTGAGCAAGGACGACCTGATGATATGCGACACCAAGGGCGGCTTGTGCATCGGTGGTGTATATGGCGGACTCAATTCGGGTGTTTCCGACAACACCAAGCGACTGTTTTTGGAAAGCGCCTACTTCAACCCCGTCAGCATCCGCAAAACTGCCAAACGTCACGGACTCAAGACTGACGCCTCCTTCCGCTTCGAGCGTGGCTGCGACCCCGACATCTGCATCTATGCGCTGAAACGTGCCGCCATCATGATCCGCGAACTCACAGGAGGTATCATCACCTCTGACATCGTGGACATCTACCCCACCGAAATTGCTCATCCGAGAATCCCCCTCCGCTACGACGAAATCAACAAGGTGGCTGGCAAGAAAATCGACAAACACGTGGTGAACCATATACTTATGCTCTTGGGCATGGAGGTGCAAGCCTCTGGAGAGGAACAGCTGCTCGTCACCGTTCCCCTTTACCGTGTGGACGTCACCCGTCCTATCGACTTGATAGAGGAAATTTTAAGAGTCTATGGTTACAACAATATCGAAATTCCTCAGATTTTGCAGTACCCCATGACTCATATCGAAAGTCATACCCATCGCAAACTGCAGAAAAAAATCTCCACCTACTTGGCAGACGTGGGTTTCTTTGAGGTTATGAACAACTCCCTCACCAGAGCCGAATACGCACAGAAATTCGATTTCATCAACGAGGCGGAGACCATCAACCTGATGAATCCGCTCAGCAGCGAGCTGGGCGTTCTGCGCCAAACCCTGTTGTTCTCAGGTCTGGAGAACATTGCCCGCAACCTCAACAACAAACAAAATTCACTGCGACTGTTTGAGTTTGGCAAAACTTACCACCTCAACCCTGAAAGCCCCAAAGACGCCGCCGTCACCGAGCGCTATCTTGAAAAAGAATACCTCACCCTTTTCGCCACCGGCAAGACTTACGAGGACATTTGGAATTTCACTTCCAAGGATTTGGACATGTTCTACCTCAAGAATATTGTCAATAACATCCTCATCAAGGCTAATGTCGATTTCGACAAACTGGAGGTCAGCACAGAAGAAAGCACTGACATTTTCAACCAAGTGGTTTGCCGCGTCAATGGTGAGTTGCTGGGACGTATCGGCCAGGTACAACCGCATATCTTGAAATATTTCGGCATCAAGAAACCTGTTTATTATGCCGAAATCAACACTCAGTTGCTGTTCGACGTATGCAAGACTGAGGTCAACTACAAGCCCATTCCCGCATTTCCGGAGGTTAAACGAGACCTGGCTCTTATCATCGACAAGAAAATCAGTTATGAGACTTTGAAACAGATTGGTTTCAAATATGGCTCCAAACTACTGAAAAACATTACCCTGTTTGACGTTTACGAAGGAGAAAAAATTGAAGAAGGCAAGAAATCGTATGCTTTGAATTTCATCTTACAGCATCCTGAAAAAACACTGACTGAAGAAGAAATCAACAAGGTCATGAACAAACTCATTGCCGCTTACGAACGCGAAGCAGGAGCGAAATTAAGGTAACAGGTTTTAGTGATTAGGTTTTAGTTTTCTAACACCTAGCACCTAGTCACTAACCCCTTTAATATTATGGAAATTATCACCGATTTAGATGCGATACCCCGATTGCAGAACCCCGTTGTGACGGTGGGGGCATTCGATGGTATTCATTTAGGTCATCGGCAGATTTTCGAGACGGTGAAAGAGTACAGCCGTAAAATCAACGGAGTAAGTGTCGCTGTCACTTTCGACCCCCATCCGCAGATGGTGCTCCATCCCAATTCAGATTTTTTCCAGATTTTTCCTTTGGAAGAAAAAATCAAACTGATAAAGGCAGAAAATATTGATTATCTGATAATTATACATTTTACCAAAGAATTTTCACAGCTTTCTTCGGAAAGATTCCTGAAGGACATCATCATTGGCAAAATCGGAGCCAAAGCCATTGTCATGGGGCCCAGCCACTCCTTCGGCCACAAGCGCAAAGGCAACCATGAAACCATGGAAGCCCTCTGTAAAGAGCACGGCATCGAAATCATCGAAATTCCTGAATTCACCATGAACGACGTGAAAGTCCGCTCTTCGCAAATTCGTAAACTCATCGCCAACAACAACTGGGACATCGCGGCGGAACTGTTAGGACGAGAATAACAGGTTTCAGGGGACAGGTTTCAGGTATTAGGTTTCAGGTATTAGGTGTTAGGTATTAGGTGTTAGGTGTTAGAATTCAGAATTTGCCAATTTGCTAATTATCACCGGCTCAGGGCTTGTTCGCGCAGGGATTGGAAGCCATAGCCCAGGGTTTCGGAAGCCTCCAAGATGGACAAGAAGGCTTTCGGGTCGATCTCGTGCACAAAATAAATCAGCTGTGGCAGTTCTTTTCTGGAAATAGAAAGGAAGATAATCTTCTTTTCAGCGTTATTATACATACCTTCGCCATGCAAGAAAGTGCCGCCACGGTCGAGATCGCTGAAAATACGGTCACGGATTTCGTCATAATGGTCAGAGATAATCAGCACCGCCTTGCCCGACTTGAAACCGGCGATAACCTTGTCCACCACATAGCCGCTCACATAGATAATCAGCCAGGAGTACAAGGGAATTGTCCAGTCTTTGAACACTGCCAACGCCAGCAATACCACACAGGAGTCCACACAAATCATTAGTGTGCCAATAGGAATATGTTTCAAGTACTTGCCGATAATCATAGCTACAATGTCTGTTCCGCCAGAGGTTGCACGTGTTTTAAACACAATACCCAAGCCGATACCAATAAGCACTCCGCCACACAAGGCGATGATAAAATTGGCAGCAGGATCTGGTATGGAAGGATTCGAAGCTAACCCTATCAATGGGTCATAGCCATAGAAATACTCCAATACCGATATGGAACCTGAAAGCGAGACAATACCCACCACTGTTTTCAAGCCAAACTTCGGACCAAGCCAAAGTGTACCTATAAGCAATAGCGGCAAATCCAAACAAATACCCGACAAACCGATAGGGAAATTAAACAAGTGGTGCAGGATGATAGCAATACCATATACCCCTCCGGGAGCCAGTTTCAGTGGTGACACAAACACCACATAGCCGATGGCCATGATAAACGTACCCAACACAATCAGCCCATACTCTTGAAGTATCTGCTTCGGACTCAATTTTTCTTTCTTGATTTCCTTGAATTTATCCCAGAAACTCATATTTATGTTGTATATTGAATTTTGAATTACTAACCCCTAATCACTGACCACTAATCCCTATTTAGGTGTTGACCTCAGTAAGATGGCACATAACACCAAACACATCAGATTCGGTATCCAGGTACCCAAGCCCGGAGGCATGTTTCCCTGAACCGAAAACACTGTTGATATCTGCTGGAAAAACACGAAGGAGAACGCCAAACCCATGCCGATAAAGATATGTACTCCCACACCTCTCCTCGTTTTTCTGGAGGAAACACTCACCGCAAAAAAAGTCATGATGAGAATGCCAAAGGGATTAGCCAAACGACGTTGTTGCTCAATAATGTACTGATCAATCAAGGTAGAGCCTTTCGCTTTCTCTTCTTTGATAAATCTGTTCAACTCAGGTGTTGTCATCGTTTCACTGATAAACGCATCCTGATTCAAATCACTGGGTCTCATGTTGAAGACGGTATCTTTTTGAACAAAAGTGGAAAAAATCTCCTGGCCATCCACAATGCGGCGTTCCGTGCCACCGAACAGAGTCCAATTCTGTGTGTCATCATTGTAAACAATGCGCTGGGCACTCAGTTTATATGCTATTGATTGCTCACCCAACACCTCGTAGGTGAACTGATAACCCGTTTTTTCGGCCTTGGTCCATCTTTCAATGTAGATATAGCTGTTATCAGAGTTTTTTATATGGATATTGATTTTTGCCAAGGAAGTATGCTCCATGTATGTCTCCTTGAATTTATACATACCCATATTGGTTTTGGGCACCACAAAATTCGCCAGAATCAAAGCGCAAACTGCCACAATCACCGCACCCGTAAAATAGGGCAGCAACATCCTGTAGAAGCTCACACCCCCATTCAATATGGCCACAATCTCGTTATTGGCAGACAATTTCGAAGTGAACCAGATGACACTGATAAAAGTGAACAAAGGAATAAAAAGATTGACAAAATAAGGGATAAAATTGAGATAATAGCCCGTAATAACCGCTGACATTGGAGCGTTGTTGTCCAAGAAACGTTGCAGGTTTTCGGAGATATCCACCACAATAATGATGGTCATCAGCAAAATGATAGAATACACCACAGACCCAAGAAATTTCTTGAGTATGTAACTGTCCAGAATGTTCCAGTGCAGCTTTTCCCTTATTTTTTCAACCACTGATCCAGCCATCTGAAAAATTCACGCTGCCAAAGAATCGCGTTTTGCGGTGTTGATACAAAGTGACACTCATCGGGGAAAAACAGGAAACGGCTCGGAATACCCTTTATCTGAGCTGCGTCAAAAGCCTGCATTCCCTCTGTATATGGGATTCTGAAATCCTTTCCACCATGGATTACCAGAATCGGTGTATCCCAGTTTCCTATGAAATTATGCGGTGAGAAATCGTAGCTTTTCGGTCTGTTTTCCCAATATGGTCCGCCAATGTCATGATTGGCGAAAAAAAGCTCCTCGGTAGTACCATACCAGCTGGTGAAATTGAACATGCCGCAATGGGCTATCAGAGCCTTGAAGCGTTTCTCATGATGACCTGCCAGCCAATAAATGGAAAAACCGCCATAACTTGCACCCACAGCACCAAGATGTTCCTTGTCAACGTATGGTTCCTTGGCCACATCGTCAATAGCGGACAGATAATCTTTCATATTCTGCCCACCATAATCGAGGCTTATTTGCTCATTCCACTCACTGCCGAAGCCTGGCAAACCACGGCGGTTAGGAGCGACCACAATATAGTCATGCGAGGCCATCATCTGGAAATTCCAGCGGAAAGAATAAAACTGACTCACAGCAGATTGCGGTCCTCCTTGACAATACAGCAAGGTGGAATATTGCTTGTTGGGGTCGAAATTTGGCGGCAAAATCACCCATACCAGCATCTGCTTGCCATCGGTGGTTTTCACCCAACGTTTCTCCGATTTCCCCGTAGTTATCTTGTCAAATATCTCTTTGTTGGTGAAAGTCAGCTGTTTGTCACTGCCATCTTGCAGGCTCACACTGAAGATTTCCTGCGGATATTCATGCGTGCATTTGGTGGCTATCAGCCGGTCTCCAGCCAGCAGGATGCTGTTATAGTCATGATCGCCCACGGTTAACTGCTCGTATGCGTTTGTGCTCAAATCCAATTTGTAGATTTGGACAGTAGCCTCAATACAACTCAGGAAATAAATGGCCGTTCCTTCTTCATTCCATACGAAATTGGTGGCATCCTGGTCAAAATCGTTGCTGTAATCAGTCGTTTCACCGCTATTGAAATCATGTACAAACAAGCGGTGCTTGTCAGACTCATATCCATCCGTTTTCATACTCCACCAAACCAGTTTTGAGCCATCGGGTGAGAACACCGGATCCATATCATAGCCCATATTGCCCTCACTTAAATTGACGGTTTTTTGAGTGTTCAGGTCATAAAGATAAATATCCGTATTGGTACTTTCCGCAAAAGCCTTGCCCGACAACCGTTTGCAGCAATATGCGATTTTGCTGCCATCGGGGCTCCAAACAGCCTGTTCCATTCCTCCAAACGGAGGCACTGGCGCATGAAATTTTTCACCTTCCAGCAAATCTGTCGTTTTCTCCATTTTCGGATAATCGGCGACGAACAAATGACTATATGTGCCATCAGCCCAGTAATTCCAGTGGCGATACATCAAATCGTCATAAATCATGGCATTGGCCTTAGGTAAATCGGGATATAAATCTGCCACTGTCTGATCCAATTTTACATTTTTGGCATAGACAATATTTTTCATATCAGGCGAATAGGCAAATCCATTAACATCCCCATCGATGTCGGACAGTTGCTGAATGCCGCTACCATCGGGATTACACTCGAAAATTTGCATACCCTTGTCGGTCGGATAAAGATAAGCTATTTTCTTACCGTCCGGTCGCCATACAGCCTGAACCTCATCCGCTGAGGAGGAAGTGATTTTGGCTGGCTCTCCACCCTCCACAGGCATGGTATAAAGTTCCATATTGCCTTTGTTGGCATGATAGTCAAAATATTTCACACCATACAGCAAAGTTTTTCCGTCGGGAGAAAGCACCGGGGCCGACACCCGTCCCATATACCACAGAATTTCTTCTGTCAGCACCCCTTTGGAGAAATCTGGCACTTCGCGATTCTCTTTGGTGATAATCTTCTCATCATTAACTGATTCCGTGTTTTTCTTTGATTCACAAGAACTGATAATCATAGCTAAAATCGCTAATAAAACGATACTTTTCCTCATAAAATAAAATTTGTGCAAAGATAGTGAATTTTGTTGAATCTATAATTTGTTAAATAACCATTTCCATCAGCATTTTTTCGTATTTTTGCATTGAATATCGATAAAAATGACCATAAGAGAAGAAAAAATCCCAAGAGTGCTTGTTATCATACTGATTATCAGTATTATAATACGTGGCTTTTTGGCAGCTTTCCACGAGTTCGGCAACGACGAAGTGTACTACTGGACCTACGCCATGTATCCCGACTGGTCTCACTTCGACCACCCCGGCATGGTGGGCTGGATAATGCAATTATTTAGCCTTAACCTATTGTTAGACAGCGAGTTCTTTTTACGTCTCTCATCTATTATCTTCATGACCGTCAATTCCTGGCTAATGTACCTCATCGGCACAGAAATCAAAAACAGAATTGCCGGTTTATATTCCGCCCTGCTGTTCACGGCCTCGCTCTACGCCTTTGTCATCACAGGAGTCTTTATCATGCCCGACACCCCGTTGATGCTGTTTACACTCATCTCCATCTACCTGTTTATCAAATATTTCAAACAATCCACAGAGATGCACGTCCGTGCATTTCCACAAGGCAATGCCACGCTATTATTGGCAGGTTTGTGTGCTGGCTTGGCCATGCTTTCCAAATATTCTGCGGCATTTATATGGGTTGGGGTAGGTCTTTATATTTTGATTTACAATCGAAAAGAACTGAAAAACAAATATTTATACCTCTCAATACTGATTTCCGCCATTTGTCTGTTACCTATTCTTATCTGGAATATGCAACATGATTTTATCAGTTTCAACTTCCACGGCGACAGAGTAAGTCTCTTCGGGAAACCACGTTTTGATTATTTGGGAACCGAACTTGCTGGCGAGCTAATATACAATAACCCAATAGTTTATATTCTGATTATCATGGCATTGGTTGCCTTATTCAGAAAAGAAAACAAGCTTGATAAATTTGTAAGCCGACTGTTACTGCTTACCGCCCTGCCATGGATAGGCATTTTCATCTATTTCTCGTTCACCCGCTCCACCCTACCCCACTGGAGTGCCCCCGGTGTTTGCCTGCTGATTCCGATAGCGGGAGCATACCTTGCAGAAAAACAGGACAATATGACTGGGATTTATCGTATTCCCAAAATTATCATTGCGGCACTGCTATTGTTAATAATTGCCGTAGGTGTGGGTAGTTTTGAAATCAAGACAGGCCGTATCCAAGCCTGTTTCGCCTCCGAAAAACCCATTGAGATGACCGCAGTGGGCAAGGGGGATGTCACCCTCGACATGTACGGCTGGGACCAGATACGAGAGGGTTTTGCAACAGTGCGCAACAGTCTTGTCGCCACAGGCGAGATGAAAGCCGACGACGGCATCATTGCCCTGAAATGGTTCCCGGCTGCCAATATCGACTACTATATAGCCACTCCTTTGGGCATCAATTTGTATGCCCTCGGAGATTTGAACCAGATTCATAAATATTACTGGATCAATGAATTGCGCGGTGGATTACAAGCAGGACGAAATTATTGGTTCATCGACCAAAGTTACAACTATTATGAGCCCGACGATTGGCGCCTACAACCTTATTTTGAGCAGGTTACACCTGTTGATACCTTCGCGGTTCATCGAGGCGGAAGAGTGGCAGAATACGTGTTTGTATATAAGCTGGAGGGGATGAAAGTTGACAATTGACAATTGATAATTAACAATTAATAATTAATAGTTAATAGTTGAGAGTCAAGTATTTACATCCATTGTTATTTTATCTAAAATATAGATTTTTTTATAGCTATATGCTTTTCAATTTTTTTATGTAACTTTGCATTTTTGTTACAACACCTTACTCTAAGCACATGCACATACTAAAATTCATAGGCAAAGTTATCGGAATTATTTTGGGATTATTCGTGGCCCTGCTGTTGGGGGTGAGCCTTTTTGTGCCAATCTATGACTTTGATGAACCTTACCCATTCAGTGGCGAGTATCTGCACAACCCATACGAGGGCATGGATTCCACGGCTTGGCTAAAGTGCAACTTCCACGCCCATAGTCGCACAGCTGGAGGCATCGCTGACGGCCGTAAAAATACCGACCAACTACTTGACAGCATATACCGCTGCTTCGGTTTCGACCACATAGGCATCTCCAATTACAACACCATCAACGAATACGGGAAAGATAATCCCAGCTATGTGCCTGGCTACGAACATGGTTACGGCATATTCAAAATACATCAATTGGGCCTTGGTGCTAGAAAAGTCAGAAGAATCGACTATCCACTGTGGCAAACCCTAAGCATGAAACAGCATACCCTCAACAGGATGGGACAACAGGTAGATCTTGCGATTCCAGCCCATCCCTCTTTTGTGGAAAAAGGTTATCGTCCTGAAGACTTCAAATACCTCAGCAATTACAAGCTATTGGAGGTGTTGAACGGCTATCGCAAATCACCCGCCCACTGGGATATGGCACTGTCCAATGGTCATTTGGTCTATCTCATTGGCGGTGACGACACCCACAACATGTCCAACATCAACGACCCTGCCAACCGCTTCACCCTGATCAACAGCACGGTCAACGAGGGCGACAAACTATTGGAAGCACTGGTAGCAGGCAAAGCTGTCGGGGTTGCTTTTCCCATGGATCCCACTTACACAGAGACCATTCCCCATAAAATTGAACGTCTGGGAGAAAATCTGCCCTACATTACCAAAGTGGATTTGTGTGGTGACACGCTACGTGTAGCCGCCACCAAACGCATTAGCAAGGCAGAGTTTATCGGCCAGGGCGGCCAAATTCTTCTCTGCGAAAATGATATTGACGAAGCCGCCTATATCATTAAACCCGAAAACCAGTACGTGCGTACCGTGCTCACCTTCGCTGATGGTACTGAACTATGGCTCAATCCCATCACTCGACACGAAAACCCCGACAATTTGTACCATCCTCGTCTCGACCATTTAAACTATTGGAAAACCGCCGTGTTATGGATAGCATACATAGCTGTCATTGGCGCAGTGGTATTATTGGTCAGAAGGAGGAAGAAAACAATTAATAGTTAATAATTAATAGTTGATAATTAATATTATAAGTTTTGAATTTTGAATCATGAATTTTGAATTCTTCTACCTACTACCTTCCACCTAATCACTAATCACTAACCCCTAACCCCTAGCACCTATAATGAAACACCTCACCTTATTCATACTAGCCCTCGTTTCGCAGCTCTGTCTTCAGGCGCAGAACTATGACAACATTGCCTTCGACAACAGAACATACGTTAACGGTCTCACCAGCATCAAGCTTACCCCCGCCACCGCACCTCTGGGTTATCCTGTCATTGATTTGGGCAGTGGAGAGCAATTGTGCCTTTCTTTTGATGACTTGGAAGGCAATGACAACCGTTATCTGAAATACACTGTCATTCACTGCACCCACGACTGGAAGCCTTCAGACCTCAATCCCTTCGACTATATCGATGGTTATTTGGAAGACGAATTCACCGACCATTCATACTCATTCAACACGGTGCAGAGCTATGTGCATTTCACCCTGCGCTTTCCCAACAACATGCTGAACATCACTAAATCGGGCAACTACCTGCTGTTTGTATATGACGACACCCCCGACAATCCCATCCTCACCCGTCGTTTTATGGTAAAAGAAAACGCGGAGGCAGTCATAAGTGGCAATGTTCATGCTGCCAGCGATGTACGCTACCGCTATACGGGACAGGAAGTCGATTTCAATGTCAACACAGGTCGCAACATCATCCGTGATCCGGCAAGGAACTTGCGTGCCACCATCATGCAAAATGGCCGTTGGGACAATGCCATTATTGGTTTGCGTTACCGCTATGGGAAACCTGGAGAATACAGTTTTGACTATGATGAGAATGAAAACAGCTTTTACGGCAGTTCTGAATTCCGCACATTCTCCATCAAAAGTCTTCGATACAATGGCGACAGAATCGCGGCCATCCGCTACGACGGGAAAGCCTATCTTGCCGTTGTTTTGGAAGACATTGCCCGTCCATACGGGGCATACCAAGGCACTACCACCCTCAAAGGCAAATGCTACTGGGAGAACGGTGACTACACCGGTGAGAACCGCGAGGATTACGTACTTACCCGCTTTTCGCTGAAATGCGATTTTCCTGTCACTGATGGCAGCATATACGTATTTGGTGAACTCACTGATTGGCAAATTCAGGAAGATGCCAAACTTGAATACAATCCCCAAACCAACTACTGGGAAGCAGAACTATACTTGAAACAGGGATACTACAATTACCAATATGTGTTTGTGCACAATGGCAGCACCGAAATTGATGCCACCTACATCGAAGGCAGCCATTGGGAGACCAGCAACGATTACGGGGTATTTGTGTATCTCAATGATGAAACATCCTTGTA
>CACXXY010000056.1:0-1634 GCA_902771655.1 uncultured Bacteroidota bacterium
TGGATGAGTTTGCCCGCCTCGCGCACCAGCTGCCCGGCATTGAATCCGGCAGCTACCAAGTCGTCAGACAAAGCTACAATCAGGTTTGGTTTTTCGCCGTATTTCGTGCCGAAAACAATGGCTAACTTCTCCATGGAAGTACGCAAATTGTAGGCGGCTTGTTTCATGCCGTCGGGGTTCATGTCGCGCACCTCACGAATGACATGGATGCCGTTGATTTCTGTGGCTTTCTGCTTGATTTCGCTGGTGAACTGGTTGATTTTCTCTTTCTCGAACTGCTCGATTTCTTTCTTGGCCTTGTCATAGTCCTGCATCAGTTTCTCGATGGAACGCATGATATCATCGGTTCCCAGCATGCTCTTCAATTCTTCATACAAGTGCTGTTTTTCCATCATGAAAGCCTCGGCAGCGGCTCCTGTCACGGCTTCGATACGTCTCACACCAGCGGCAATGGCGCTCTCGGACACGATTTTGAAATAGCCGATATTGCCAGTGGCGGGTGTGTGTGTACCACCGCATAATTCAATGGAATCACCGAATTTGATGACACGGACTTTGTCGCCGTATTTTTCTCCAAACAATGCCATAGCTCCCATTTTCTGGGCTTCGGCAATTGGTGTATCAATAAATTCCTGTAAAGGATTATTGTTTCTAATTAACTGATTTACAAGTGTTTCAGCTTTTTCGATTTCTTCATTGCTCATTTTGGCAAAATGGGAGAAGTCGAAGCGGAATCTATCGGCAGCCACCAAGGAGCCTTTCTGTTCCACATGTGTGCCCAACACTTGTCTCAAGGCGAAGTGGAGCAGGTGAGTGGCCGAGTGGTTGTTCTGGATGGCCACACGTTTTTCCTGGTTCACTTTGGCCACAAAAGAGGCTTCCATTTTGTCGGCCAAGGCGGTGGTGGAGTGGATGATGAGGTTGTTTTCCTTGGTGGTGTTGATGATATTGATTTTCTCGTTCACGGAGTCCAACACACCGGTATCGCCTACCTGTCCACCCATTTCAGCATAGAAAGGAGTTTTGTCCAACACGATCTGGAACAACTGTTTGCCCTTGGTTTTGATGGATCTGAATTTCACCACTTTCACTTCGCATTCCAGCTGGTGATAGCCTACGAATTCAGTTTGTGCCACGCCAGGAATCAGTTCAATCCAGTCCTCAGTTTCCACGGCTGCGGCGGCTCTGGAGCGTTGTTTTTGTTCTGCCAAGCCCTTGTGGAAGCCTTCCATATCTACGGTCATGCCTTTTTCCTCGGCCATCAGTTGGGTAAGGTCGATGGGGAAGCCGTAGGTGTCAAACAATTCGAAAGCGAAAGCGCCGTCAATGACCTTGTTCTGGCCGGCTTTGGCGCAATAGTTCTCGAATTTGGCAATACCTGAATCCAGAGTTTTGAGGAAAGAATTTTCTTCTTCCTGCATCACTTTTTCGATAAGTGTCTGCTGGGCTTTCAGTTCGGGGAATTGTGCTCCCATCTGGGCAACCAAATCTTTCACCAAAGTGTGAATGAAGGCTTCCTTGATGTTCAGGAAGGTGAAACCATAACGGATAGCACGTCTCAAGATGCGTCGGATAACATAGCCTGCGCCGGTGTTGGAGGGCAGCTGGCCATCGGCAATGGCGAAGGAAACGGC
>CACXXY010000056.1:1682-19976 GCA_902771655.1 uncultured Bacteroidota bacterium
ATCAGCGGCTGGAACACGTCGGTGTCGTAATTCGATTTTTTGTTCTGAACGGCCATACACAGGCGTTCGAAGCCCATGCCGGTATCCACGTGCTTATGTGCCAGCGGCAGCAGCTCGCCAGAAGCGATGCGGTTGAACTGCATGAACACGAGGTTCCATATTTCAATCACCAAGGGGTTGTCCTTGTTAACCAATGAGGCTCCTGAAACGGCGGCACGTTCGTTCTCATCACGCAAGTCGATATGTATCTCGGAGCATGGACCGCAGGGACCGGTATCGCCCATTTCCCAGAAATTGTCTTTTTTATTGCCAAACAGAATACGGTCTTCCGGCAGATGACTTTTCCAGTATTCTTTGGCTTCCAAATCGGCTTCGGTATGGTCTTTTTCGTCACCTTGGAAAACTGTGGCATATAGTCTGTTGGGATCTAACTTCATGACTTCGGTCAGAAACTCCCAAGCATAGTCAATGGCTTCTTTTTTGAAATAATCACCGAACGACCAGTTGCCGAGCATTTCGAACATGGTGTGGTGGTAGGTATCGCGGCCCACTTCTTCCAAATCGTTGTGTTTGCCCGATACGCGCAGACATTTCTGTGAGTCGGCGGCACGAGGAAATTTAATGGGTGAGTTGCCCAAAAAGATATCCTTGAATTGGTTCATTCCGGCATTGGTAAACATCAAAGTAGGGTCGTTTTTGATGACCATAGGAGCGGACGGAACAATCTGGTGTTCTTTAGATTTGAAAAATTCCAGGAAAGCGGTGCGAATTTCGATTGAAGTCATTTTTTATCGTTTATGCGGTTATACGGTTATGCGTTAAGGCGAAATTTTTTACGAATACACAGTTGACATCTTGACGAGCGAACGTAGTGAGCGTCTCCACGAATGCACGTAGTGCATGTCTCTCCGAACGAACGCAGTGAGTGTCTTCCCGTTTATTAGTTCGTCAGCATCAGTCTCACGCTGATACCCGTTTCGAAGTTCATATTGTCGTATTGGTTGGAAATCTTCGGACGGTTAATAACCTGGTCGTAATAGAATTTCAGACCTACACGGCTACTGATTTGATAGTCGGCAGCCACATTGATAGTCATGGTGACCATACCTGCGGAAATCTGGTTGATATTTTCCACAATTTTTCTCAGTACGGTCATATTTTTCTTCATGCCAAAGCCTGCGGTCAGGTTCAGGTCGCTGACCACCTGACGTTTCATGCCAGAGAAGACGAAGCCGATTTTAATGTCTTTGAAGCGGTAACCAGCGGAGCATGTGAGTTCTGAGGTGGAGGTTTCGGTAATCTGGTTGTTGGTGAAGCTCAGGGCCACATTTCGAGCTTGCTTATATTCCACTTTCAACAATAAACTATTCTTGAAAGTCATGTCAATACCAATCAGCGGTGCGAATTGCTCAGAAATGCTGACTTGTGAGAATTCATGTTTAGGAATAAAGTTGCCAAGGTTATTTTTCACCAAAGAATGACCATCTGCGTCATTCCTGTATAATGGGTTGGTGGTATAACCTCCCACTGAGTAGGTGGAAGTATAAGCATGGTTGATGGAGAATGACTGGAATACCTTGTTCACGCCTTTTATTTTGGTCAAGCCGTTGTAGTTGATTCGCCAGTTGGGAAGCGGGAATTTTGGGAATTCGTTTTTGACGTTCATTTTTTCCACTTTACGTCCGCCGTATGCTGACAATAAGGCGTTTGTCAACACTTCCTGGGCAATTCCGTCATAGCCGTCAGGATAACCGGTCTCGGGGTTGATTCCTTGGGAATTGGGATTGTTGGCTGCAATTTGCTCTGCCAGATAGTGTCGGGCGTTCATAAAGTCCTCAAAAACGGCGTCACCGTTTCTAAAGAAGGATGACAATCCCACAAAGGTCATACTGAAGTTACCATTAGTCATAGGAGTATAGTGCTCAATATGTCCATCGGCAAAAGATCTGAAGTATTCAGTATAATTCTCTGTTTTGGTCATATTTCCGGTCACATCGATTCTGAAGTCTTTGAATGGTTCAACAGTTACGCGGTAATTGAAACTTTCATTTTTACGTTTTTGGAAAGACGAGTTCATAAGAGAATCGGTAGTCAACCAATGTCTTTCTGCGGCGATAGTCTGAATGTCCGGCTGTCCGCCGAATACAAAGAGGAAGCCAGGAGAGCCCTTGGTGGCGAAGTTCAAACCCAACATATTGGGTGAATACATATAACCGGGCAGTAAGGTTCCGTTACCTTGTGTGTAGTTGACGGAGACGTTACGCAACAACATGAGGAAGCGGAGGGAGCCATCCAAGATGATTTTGCCGACATTGACATCATTTTTGAGGGAATCTCGGGTGTCTTTGCCTTTTTTCTTTCCTTTTCCTTTGCTGTTTTTATTATCGTCCTCTTTACCGTCGTCTTTGGATTTTTTGTTTTTGTCACCGTTTTTCGCATCTTTTCCACCCTTGTTGTTGGATTGTCCCTGGTTGATTTTCTTCAGATAGGGAACATTATTATAGAGGGTTACGAAATTAACATTGGCTGTTCCCTGATAGGTATTGGAGTTCTGGATAGTATTACCCAAATGAGCCAAGGCAAGAGTTGAGCCTGTGAAGGTGTAATCACCAGTGTATCTTACATTTGCGCTAATCCAGTTGAACAATGGGATTTTATTGATAGGGATTTGCCATGAGGCCATAACTCTTTGGTAGAAATGGTTGGTACGGCCGCCTTTGCCAAAGCTTTTCCATACTGAATCTTTCTTGACTTTGGTATCAATTAATCCGTCAGGTTCATCAATACGTGCCATGGCGTTAGCGGTATATTCTATTTTCAGGGATTGGGCCAAATCCCAGTTGACGGTATAGTTACGTGACCAATTGAAGGTTTTGATATAGCTGGTGTCTATGATAATATTTCCTTGACTCTTAGGTCTGTATTTGAAGGCGTTGAGTTCACGGGTGATAGAAGTTCGAATATTGACAACTTTGGGAAGAGGATTGAAGTTGAAGTCTTTGATCAGCTGTAACCATTTGGATTTAAGTCCTTTTGATTTTGCGAATGGGCGTATGTTCTTGGGGTTGTTATTGTAAGTATAGCCAATCTCTCCAAAATGGTTGTATTTATTGTCCATTTCCACATCAACATCGCTTTTCTTGACTTGCGAGTAAGAGTATGAAAAGTCGAAGTTTTCCAAGTCCCATGGTCTTATTTTGATAGGTTTGTCGTAATTCCTTTCCTTACGGATATTCATCAAGTTCACATTATGTCGCACAATGCGGCTTGTTGTCATTTTGCGGATGGAATCACGTTCGAATGCGGTATTGTATGTTTTCAGATCATCCTTAAGTTTGACGTCAGGATTCAGCGGGTTGTATTCTGGAGATACCACATTGAGGGAGTAGTCGTAGTGGACAGGTATTTTCACGTTCCATTTGTCGGGGAAGATTACTTTGCCGGCATCGATATTGGTGGCGATGTCAACGGTGGTGGTGGATTCTTTTTTTAGTTCGGTGACGGACTGGTCCAAGCTGCCATATCCGGAGGAAGAGTAGGAAGTGGATACGGAGAAATCACCGATATCAGCGAGATTGAGTCGCATATTGGCGATGGCGGCTACACCCGACTTCTTGTCAAATCCACATAGTCTCAACTCGTTGATCCATACTTCAACGGATTTCTCACGCATATCATCACCATCGCTCAGGTTTTGTTTTTTGGGATTTCGGATACCAATCATGATGGTGGTCACTTGTGCCAGGTTTGGCATACCCATGATGGTGATTCTGGATCCATCGCTTTTGTAATAATAATAGGGGACTTGTGAGCTGCTATGCAGTCCGTTTCTGACAGCTATGTTACGTTCTTGCTTGATGGCGACCAGAGAATCCAGCAGAATGTCCAATCGGTTGGCCACAGGCCAGATTCGGGTGGTATCCGCACCTACACCCCAAGGTGTGATATCAACTGGAATTTCATATTCGTAATAGTTGTCACTGAAGTCGCTACCTAAACGGATGAAAACTGTGACATCACCTTTTTTGAGGTCACCGGAGGAATAAACATCTTCAGCATGGATAAACATCTTCAGACGTTTGAATTGTCTCAGATCGTAATCGGTGCTTTTATAAATGCTACGGGCATCACCATCGGTCAAATCCACCACTTTCATGGTAAGAGCCTGTTCATTGGTAAGATATACCTGTGTTCCGCCATAGCCTTGCTCACGTTCAATTCCTGGAGGAAGCACGTATGGGATAGGGGTTCTGTTGGCGTTTTCCTCGTAACTTACTGTACCCACATAGAAGGAGGTGTTGTCATCACCTGTGGCGGAAACATAGTCACCTTCCTCAAACATGGGTTGGTCGTAGGTACGCCAATCTGCACGAACCAATTCGAAAGTGGCCAAACGGCAGATAATGGGTTCGGAAAAATCTTTCATGAAAACTCTCATGAAACGGATGGAGTTGTAGCCTTGAATAGCACCTACAACCTTATCAGGGTTTTTGATAGGAATACGGAACTGATACCATTTGGTTTTAGGTGAAGTTCCGTTAGGCAAGGCCTCGGGAATAGCCTCATAAATGTCGTTGATATAGTTTTGACCCACCACCATCTTGTCGGGGGCCAAATCAATCACATATTGGTAGTATTTTTCCTCGTCACTTAATGTGTTATCATTATTGACATCCTCAACATTCGGCAGGCTGGAGGCGGATGTCGGATAAGATTCGGGGCTTTGTTCGTCGGTGGGAGAGTTGCCTTCCGGATTGTTGTAGTAGTGGTAACGGTCGGTAATGCTCATCTGTAGTTCATCGTAGTCAGAGCCGCGGAAATAATGGTAATTATCGGTTGACGGGTCTGCTAAAGCGTTTTGGTAGGCAGGTGACTGGACTCCGAAAGTGTTAGCCAAGCGTTCCAGGTAGTTGCTGTAGTGGTTTTGTTCCTGTTCAAGGGACAAACCGTCATAACCAACATCTTGATATTGGCGGGAGGCTGTATTGTTATCGAAAGCATTGACAATCATCTGGGTAGTGGGAACACGGCCCCAAACGGTATATTCGATGTCGTTGTCACTACCATCAGTTGGCAGTCCGTTTTCAAAGAATTTCTTACCATCACGCAAGATATCCTCAGAAATGTCACCTAAGTTGAAATACAATTTACCACCTGAGTGATTGGGATTTTCAATAAAGGGATCCATCATCCAGAATTCAATGTATTCATAGTTGGATGATTCGAAATCGGTATTATCCATTTTGCGCATGATACCGCCCCAACGTGTATTGGGATCTTTCAATGTACCATCCTCATTGACACCTCGTGACAAGCCTTCACTGCCATCCACATCATAGTTGTAGGGTCCTCTTTCGTTGGGATAGAATGCCAAATTGAAAACGGACATGTAGGTGGATTGTGCGGTGCTCTCACGTTCCTTGTAGGGGAAAAGTTCGGGTTCATATACCGCACGGGAGTAAGGAAGTGACAAATCTTCCTTGGTCAGGTGAGCAGGTGTATAGCTGTTGTTGTTGTAAAATAGCGGGTCGATGATGTACCATGCCAATTTTGCCCTGTTATAACCGTATGCCAATTGTCTGCGGTCGCTCTCGTTGGTGTTGGTATTGGCTTCCGGGAAAAGATTGGGCTGTCCTTGCGGTGTGGAGGCCAGTACCCAGTTGGAGAACGTCCTCAAATCGACAGTGGATTTGGTGGCCTCGAAATCGTCGATATAGGTGGTTCCTTCTTTGCCGATGGCTCTGGAGTGGCCTGGAACAAAGTGGGCGAACTCGGCGTCAAAAGAGAAGTTAGACTCTGTTGTTGTACTGTGGAGAGGCAGAAAATCCACCAACTTCGTTACAAACGGAAGTTTTGTGCGATAGGACATATTCATACCCCATACCATGTTGTTAATTGGCTCGTTGCCATAGTTAACTTTCTGAGTATAAGGTTTTTCATATAAATTCATAATGATGGCTCCGATATTGAAATTGTCGGAGAAACGATAATCCAAGGTGGCTCCCAACATACGCTGTTTGGTAACAGCGAAGTTGTTTTTGTCTTCCATGGTGATGGTAATGGGGGTACCGGAGTTCAAGACACCCTCATTGGTGATGGAGACGGTACCCATGCTGTAGTTGACGGTGTAATCGACATTTTCTGTCAGTGTTAAACCGCCGGCCACAACTTTGACAGAACCTTCAGGCACATTGAAGGTGTTCAGAGAAAATTCTGACCCGTAAGAGGATGAATAGGAACCTTCGATGTAATATTTGTTTTTGCTGGTGAACTGCTGCGCCATGGTTTTGGTCATGGTATATAGCGAGTCAAAAGCATATCTTTCAGCAATTTCCGGCTCTGTCAATACTGCTCTCAGGTCCTTGCCGAAGGGTTCAACCGTGGGGAAATAAATCTTTCCGTTGGTAGCATTGATAGTACCTCCATTGGTGGCGGCACCGTCGATAAAGTCGAAAATACCATCGGGACTGGGGTCCTTTTGTTGGTTCAAGCGGTCTAATCCTAACAGACGGATCAAAGGAATACCGCTTTGTGATCCTTTGTTGAAGAAACCATTGGCAATACCTTCGTCATCACCGGTGTAGAGCACATTCAAACGGAAGTCTTTTTCGGCCACTTGATAGGCAGAAAGGCTATACACGTTTTTCATCATCAGCTTCCATAGCGGTGATTTGGTATTGAGGTTGGTGCTCTTCAACAACTTGACTCTGATGCAGTTGGGAGCTGTCACCTCATTGGCGAATTCACCGACCTGGTAGATATGGTCATCACCGATAACGGTATATTGGAAAGCGACAGCCAGCACTTGGTCGGCAGAGAGGGCGGTGTTCAATGAGATGAAACCCAATTTTGAGTTAAAGGTATATTCGGAGCTGTTCAGCAGACGTGCACTTTCGATTTTCTCAAAGTCCGTTCCTGAAACCATTCCTTTGGTACGCAGGTAGTTGTTTACAGACGACAGGTCTCTCAACTGGCTGGAATCCAGATAAGCATTATATCCTTCAATCAGGTTGTTGATACCATTATCCGGATAATCCTTGGTCACTTCGCTGTAGCGGTGAATTTCGGGCATATTTGGCGAACTTTCACCCAAGTCGGTGAAAGCTATAATATTGCGGTTCTCGTTGGTAGCAGCACCGATAGTGGTACGCCAAACCTCAATTTTTGTGATGACGATGGGCGAACCTATCAAAGGCAGGGTTTCCAAATACTGGTTATAATGGTCTCTGAAGAATTGTCCTAAGAAAAAGTGTTTGTTTTCATCGTATTCATCGGCTTTGAAATAGAACTCGTTTTTCTGGGCTCCGCCGCTGATAGTGATGGTTTTGGACTCGGATTGTTTTTCGGAGGCCACAGCGGTAACGGTGAGGTTACCGAACTTCAAGGCTGTCTTGGCGCCGAAAAGTGTTTGACTACCAGATATCAAGGTGCTATTCAAAGGCATGGTGATGTTACCGAATTCCAGCAATTGGAGAATGTCATCTTCCTTGCCTTCGTATTTGAGTTTCAGCTCTTCGCCTTCCCAGTCGAAGGTGGCTTCTGTGTTGTAATTCAGGTTGAATTCGATTTTGTCACCGATTTTTGCGGCCAAGTTCAGCTGGATATTCTCATCGAAGTTGAAATCCGTACGCTTACGCTGTTTGACGGGCAGATTCGGGTTTTTGTTGTTTTGGTGGATAATACCGAAGATCAATTCTGCACTACCGGAAGGTCTGATATCGATGATGTTGCTACCGAAAATGGATTCGAAAATCTCACCGCCTACTTTGATTTGTGGGATGATACCACTTCCGCGCGCGTTCGGGCCTCCGGCATATTTGGCGCCTTTGTTTTTCCAATAGTCCTTGATGGAGTGACGCAGGTCATAGTTGATATACTCGTTGATATCCATGGTGCCGGCGGGACCGAAGGGTGTGTTGCCGGTCATGTATTGGAAATCGTAGCTGTTAGTGTTGGGGTTGTATTCGATGTGTGTGCCTACACCAGAAGGATTATGCAGCAGGAACGGGCTGGAGGGCGTGTTCTCATTCAATGGGTTATTGTCGGGTTGAGGCACTTCGATAATGGGCTTGTCGCCGGTATCGGGAGGAAAAACGGGCAGTTCAATGGTATAATCTTCATCGTAGGGGAGGTCAATGTCTTCTGCGTTATAATTGGCAGCAGGTGTCGTTTCAGCCTCTGTTTCCTCGTCTGCTGTTGGGTAATAGCTGCTCTTTGGTGCGGGGATTGCCCAAACCACAGAATAAAGAGCAAATACCGCAATGGCGGCAAAGAAGTGGTGTATTTTTTTATGTATGTTGGTCACAATGTGTTCTATTATAACAGTTTTAATGCCTTTTTGATGAGGTCTTCGATGGACAGGTCGAGTCCCTCTGTTTTGATGATTTTCTCAAGCACGGCATCGGCCGCGTTCTTGGGGAAACCCAAAGATACTAATGCTGATAACGCAGCATTTGCATTATTATTGTTTGAGAACTGTTTTTTTTCTGTTTCGGTAGTAGTGGCGAGAGAAAGTTTGCCGATTTTGTCTTTCAATTCGATGATAAGGCGTTGGGCGGTTTTGCCGCCAATGCCTTTGATAGCTTGCAGTACTTTGGCGTTCTCGGTCACGTTGGCATTTTGCAGTTCATGCACTGACATGGAGGACAGGATGAGACGGGCAGTGTTAACGCCGATGCCATTCACAGTAATCAACAGGCGGAAAATGGAGCGTTCTTCCTCGTCATAGAAACCGAAAAGTTGGTGTTCGTCTTCTTTGATGACGTAGTGGGTGAAAAGACGCACCTCTTCCATTTCGCGGATTTTGGTGTAAGTGGCCAGCGAAATGTTCACTAAATAGTCTATTCCGCCAGTCGTCTCAATCACTACAAAAGCGGGGTTTTTCTCAATGATTCTGCCTCTGATTCCTGTAATCATAACTATCCAAAATATGAGGGTGCAAAGGTACAAAAAAAAAGGGCTGAAACAGCCCCTTTATTGCAAAAAACTCAATTACTTAATAAAGTTTGTTGTTGATGCTTATTTTACTAAGTCAACAATAGCTTTGAATGCCTCGGGATTGTTCATTGCGAGGTCGGCGAGAGCTTTGCGGTTCAAGGCAACGCCCTTCTTTGAAAGCATACCCATGAAAGCTGAGTATGACAAGCCATATTCGCGAACGCCCGCGTTGATACGGGTAATCCACAAACTTCTGAAAGCGCCTTTTTTGGCCTTTCTGTCACGGTAAGCATACTGTTGTCCCTTTTCCCAAGTGTTCTTGGCAACGGTCCAGACGTTTTTACGCTTTCCGAAGTACCCTTTGGTACGGTTCAAAATCTTTTTTCTTCTTGCTCTTGAAGCAACATGATTTACTGATCTTGGCATAATTTCTCCTTTCTTTTTACGTCAGCGGCTTAGTGTTGTCTAAACTCTTAATGTGCTGATAGTAAAGTTAATAATTTAATTCCTTAGCACTGGCCCAACATTTCCTTGATGGTGTGTTCGTTGACTTTGTCAGCGATGGTGCTATAAGCCAGGTTACGTTTTCTTTTGGTGGTTTTTTTAGTAAGAATGTGGCTGTGATAAGCGTGGTGTCTTCTTACTTTACCGGTGCCTGTCAAAGTGAATCTCTTCTTGGCGGCCGATTTGGTTTTTACTTTTGGCATTTCTCTGATTTTTAAGGTTAATATCTATGAGTTTATTGCAATTTTTCTTTATTTTTTAGGATTGATGACAATCATCATGCGCTTACCTTCCAGTTTGGGCATCTGTTCCGGCTTGCCATATTCCTCAACTGCCTGGGCGAATTTCAGCAGTATAAGCTCTCCCTGGTCTTTATAGACGATGGAGCGGCCTTTGAAGAACACATCGACCTTCACCTTGCAGCCTTCTTTCAGGAATCGGATGGCGTGATTGCACTTGAATTCGAAATCATGGTCATCGGTCTGGGGTCCCAAACGGATTTCCTTGATGACAATCTTGGCCGATTTCTGCTTGATTTCCTTCTGTTTTTTCTTCTGTTCGTAAAGGAATTTCTGGTAATCCATGATTTTGCATACAGGCGGATTGGCTTGGGGAGAGATTTCCACCAAATCCAATTCAAACTGGTCTGCCAAATCCAAAGCCTCCTTTAAGGAACAGATTTTCGGCTCGAAATTTTCACCTACAACACGCACAATAGGTGACGTGATGTACTGGTTGATACGGTGCGCAGCTTCCTTCTTTTTGTTGGGAAGCGGACGACGTGGACCGGAATTTGTGACTTGCGTTGCGATAAGCTTTTCTCCTTTCTTTTGGTTAATATCTTTTGTATTAAAAAATTGGGCGCAAAAATACACTTTTTTTCAATGCGAAGCATCGAATGTTGATAATTTTTATTTTTCACTTGTCTCCGTAGAGATACAATGCATTGCGTCTCTACAGAAATACGGGATGTTGAAAATCTGTTTTATTTGATTTCGGAAAAATAAACCGTCAGCGAATCATGAGCAACAGATGGATTTTGCAGCAATTCGCATCCACAGTCACGGATTTTCTTGTGCTTACGCTTGCCCACCACCTTCGGCGCACATCCCGCCAACAGTACCGCTATCGCCAAAATCAGAATAAAAAATGATTTTTTTCGCATATTTTAAGTTTGTTTTTCCTCTATAAACTCCCCTTTAGCACGCAGTGCGAAACTCCCCTCGAACGCGAAGCGTGAGACTCCCCTGATGCGAAGCATCACTCCCCTTGAGCACGCAGTGCGAAACTCCCCTCGAACGCAGTGAGACTCCCCCAATTCCCCCATTTGCTAATTTGCTAATTAACTAATTTGCTAATTTCAATTTGCAAATTAGCACATTGTCTCATTAGCACATTAAAATCATTTGCTAATTAACGAATTAACTAATTTGCTGATTCAATTTGCACATTTGATAATTAACTAATTTGCTAATTATCTGAATATCGTTGCTTCCCTGTCGGGTCCTACCGAAACAATGGAAATCTTGGTGCCAGTTTCTTTTTCGATGTATTGGATATACATTTTGAATTCCGGTGGCAGCTCGTCGTAGGTTTTCGCTTGGCTGATGTCTTGCAGCCAGCCTTTGAACGGTGTGAGCACCGGCTCTATTTCCGCATCGCTTTCGCTGGGGAAGCGGGTGGTGATTTCACCGTTGATTTTGTAGGCTGTGCAGATGTTGATAGTCTCGAAATTGGACATCACATCGGCTTTGGTGAGGGCGATTTCGGTGACTCCGTTCACCATGATGGCGTATTTCAACGCTACTAAGTCAAGCCAGCCGCAACGTCTCGGACGGCCAGTGGTGGCACCGAATTCATTGCCCTGCTTGCGCAAGGTTTCTCCTGTCTCATCGAACAACTCTGTGGGGAAAGGGCCACTACCCACACGGGTGCAATAAGCCTTGACGATACCGATAACCTTGCCCACTTTGCTGGGAGCCAGTCCCAAGCCGGTGAAAGCGCCTGCGGCTATTGTGTTAGAGGAGGTGACAAAAGGATAGCTGCCGAATTCCAGGTCCAGAAGCGTCCCTTGTGCGCCTTCCGCCAGCACGCTTTTGCGGTTGTCAAGGTATTCGCTGACTTCATATTCGTTGTCAATGAATCTGAATTTTTTCAAGCAGTTTAGGGCTTCGAAGAAATTCAGCTCCATTTTGGGCAGCACCTCCGTATAGTCGAAATCGTACATTTTCAACATGTCTTTATGACTGGATACCAGTGCGTTGTACCTGTTGGTAAAATCCGGTGACAGGATGTCAATGACACGCAGTCCGTGGCGGGCGGTTTTGTCGGTATAGGTGGGGCCGATGCCTTTCAGTGTCGAGCCGATTTTGTTCTTGCCTTTTTTGGCTTCCTGGGCGGCATCCAGCAGCCTATGGGTGGGCAGAATCAGGTGCGCCTTTTTGGAAATCAGCAGGTTGGAAACGGGATCCAAGCCCATTTTTACCAAAGCATTGATTTCTTCTTCGAAAATGCACGGGTCAATCACGACACCGTTGCCGATAATATTGATTTTGTCCTTGTGGAAAATACCAGAAGGAATAATATGCAAAACGTGTTTGATGCCGTTAAATTCCAAAGAATGTCCAGCGTTGGGACCACCCTGAAAACGGGCAATCACATCATAACGGGGAGTCATCACATCCACCACTTTGCCCTTGCCTTCGTCTCCCCATTGCAATCCTAATAAAATGTCGCAATTCATTATTGTCTAAAAATATGTTTGAGATTTGTGTGTTGAAAATTATCGGTTGTCGTACATCTTGTGATAATAGTCCACGTAAGCTCCGGAGGTCACATGGTCCAGCCATTCTTCGTTGGCTAGGTACCAGTCAACGGTTTTCTCAAAGCCCTCGGTGAACTTGATTTTCGGTTCCCAGCCCAGCTCGGTTTTGAGTTTAGTGGCGTCGATGGCGTAGCGCAGGTCATGGCCGGCGCGGTCGGTGACGTAGGTGATCAGCGACAGGGAAGTGCCGGCAGGTCTGCCCAATTTGGCATCCACGATTTCTATCAGTTTCTTGATGATATCGATATTGCGCCATTCATTGTTGCCTCCGATATTGTAGGTCTCGCCGTTTTTCCCAAAATGGAAGATGGTGTCGATGGCGTTGGCATGGTCCTCCACATACAACCAGTCACGCACATTGAGTCCCTTTCCATAAACAGGAAGGGGTTTGCCATGCTTGATATTGTTGATGAACAGCGGCAGCAACTTTTCGGGGAACTGGTTGGGGCCATAGTTGTTGGAGCACTGGCCTTGGCGGCTGAATATGGACTATGCGGACTGTACGGGGTGGTTTCCTTAAAGGAGCCCGTTTCGCCTAATGAACCATATACTTCATCTGTGGAAATATGGTAGAAACGTTTTCTCTCAGTGTTGTTTTTCCATATATTTTTGGCGGCATTCAGCAGATTCACCGTACCCACCACATTGGTGAAGATAAACTCCATGGGATTCTCGATGGAGCGGTCCACATGTGACTCGGCGGCCAGGTGGATAACTCCGTCAAATTGGTGTTCTTCGAAGATTTTCTGGATAAAATCACCATCCACAATGTTACCTTTGATGAAATGGTAATTGGATTTCTGGTCGATGTCGGTCAGATTTTCCAGATTGCCGGCGTAGGTCAGCGCATCCAAATTATAAATGTCGTAATGCGGGTATTTGTTGACAAACAAGCGCACTACGTGTGAACCGATAAATCCGGCTCCTCCTGTGATTAAGATTTTTTTCATGCTATAATAATCTATTGAAGAACGATTCCGTTTGTTCACGGAAACTTTTTGCAAAGTTACAAAAAGTTCTTGAAATAAACGCTGTCTTATGAAATTTTATTGTGGAGATGTGGTGCACAGCATCTATACAATGTTTTTGTGGGTATGCAGAGATGTGTTATGGCGCTTCTTTATCGGGTGTGGGAGGCCGAGTCCCAGTTTGTAGAATTGTAATGCATTGTGTCTCTACTCGATTGTTTCCAACAAAAAACTCACCGGGCGGAAGCCGTCGTTGCAGGAGATCATGGCGGAATGGGGGTTCTTCATCCAGCCGTCGAAAAAATTGCCACCGCCATTAGCCAGCTCGATTACGAATTGGCTCATGCTTTCCCAGGCGCTGTCGCACAAGCCTTCGGGTTTTTGCCCATCGCAGGAAATAAAAACCTGTCCTTCCTTGATATCACAACTGTGCTCGATGGGATTTTCATATTTTGCTGATAAATCCTGATACCAGACTTTGCGTATTGCGGTGATTTTAACTTTTTTCATAAAATGATTTGTATTTCAAAAAAAATCCGTATTTTTGCCGCCGATTTTACGATCTGTTAGCTCAGTTGGTTTAGAGCGCTTGCTTGACAGGCAAGAGGTCACTGGTTCAAATCCAGTACAGATCACGCAAGCACCTGATAATCATGCAGGTGCTTTTTTGTTTTTTCAGTTATCAAAGGATTCTATTTTTCATAACTGATTTTTATTCAGAAGTTTGTTTCGCGAATTTTACAATATCAATTGTTCAACTTTTACCTTCGGCACAAAATGAACGCCGTCTTGCCGATAGTATTTGTGACTTTCGTCCTCATTGATTTCTACCAAGCGGATGTTTTCTGCTCCTTTGCCGATGGCGATGATGAGCAGCGGATCGTAGGAGAGGTCGAATTCTTGTTTGATATTTTCTTTGTTGAAGGCAGCGATAATGATGCCGTTCAGCCCCATCTCCACGGCTTTGAGCAACATGCTTTGGGCGGAAATGCCCATGTCAATATCCAAAATTTTGTTTTCAGGAGTGATGCCGCAGATGATGATGAAGGCTTCGGGTTCGGTGCCTTCAAAAGGCAGGTGCAGCTCGGGAAGAGCACCGCCTAATTTGATGTTGGCTAGTACCTTTTCCGCTCCTGTGTCATGGGTTACCAGCTTGAAACGCAAGGCCTGCTGGTTTCGCCCTGAGGGAAGCAGTGTGTTTACCGCCACGATTTTCTTTAGTTGCTCCATGCTCACCTTGGTGTTTTTGTCATAACCGCGGTAGCTGCGGTTTTTCTTGAGCAGGGTGTCTAACGACTGCCCCACATGTTTCACCACGGTTTTCTTTCGTCCCGAGCCGAAAAGCTCGTCATATCTGTTTTCCAAATAATTGTCTGCCATAGTATCTGTCAATTTTGGTTATAACATACAGGCCCATCCGAATTTATAGGCCAAGTCACGTAATAAATTCCGGTCGCTTACGGGTATAGTTACGGCGATGGTCTCATGCTGATTATCTTTTTCGGCAATCTTGGCTGAATCAATGTTGTACTGTGTCTGAAGATTCATCCAGTATTGGGTTGGAATACCGAATGCTTTTTCCAGGGCGACAGCTACATTAAGTGATATGGAACGTTTGCCATTGATGGTTTCGCTTAAAATGGAGGGTTTGATTCCAGTTAGTTCAGCGAGTTCTTTTTGGGTCATTTTCCGTTCAACTAACTCGTCCTTGATTAATTCACCAGGATGAGTTGCAAGGGCTGGGATTATTTGTTTTTTCTTATTCATAGTGTTTTGAAATTTCAATTAATAATGCGTGAACAATGATACCATTCTTATCAGGTGAACTATGAAAGAATAATCTGTATTGATCATTTATCCTTACTGCTTCTATGCCGTTAAGATCACCTTTTTTCTTTTCGTAATGTAAAGAATTGATAAGAAAAAGTTCTTCCACTCGATTTGCGGCTTTAATGTAATTCACCACTTTAATGTACCGTTTGACGATATCTCTGCTCAAACGTTTATACTTGTGGTTATTTGTAAAACCTTCAGTATAAAGTTCTTCTAAAGCTCTATCTTCAAATTCGATGGTCATGGTATCATTGCCTTTTCAAGATGCAAAAATAATAAAATAAATTGAATAATTATCATTTTTGCGAATTATTTACACGACTTTATTGTATGCAATATGCAGAAGTGGTGTTAACCGTTTGGATGATTATATTTGTTGTGAGAATTTTATGGCATCAGCTATGGTTTCTCCATTTCGCGGCGGTCAGGTGTTGTGCTTCGGTGCATGCGACACACCTGCCGCGAACAAATACACGGGACATCCTTATCCCTGGGGTTGCGGTGCTCGTACCTCGCACCTTACCCCGGGCTATGCTCCTCGCAGGCTTACAGCCTGCAACATCATAGTCTCGAAGAGACGATATCTTGGTAACCCCAGATGAGCATAGCGTAATCTGGGGTGATGAATGCATACGTTATCCTTTGCCGCGGTGCGTTCTGAACATGCACCGAAGCACTGATTTGGCACACCGCGGAATTGAGACCTTACAGCTGATGCAAAAAAATAATGCAGTAGTCGTATGTTACAAGACAAAAAGAGATAAATTTGTTTTAAATTACCCTCGCTAGAATTTAATATTAATGGTATGCTAAAACAATACTGTCAGCTATGTAATTCTAACGGCTGTAAAAAACTCAGCACGGGGTGAAACCTCAGTGCAATATTCTGGTGATTCATTACAAAAATAGTAAAAAAATCCATACCTTTGCATTTAGAAAATTCACCACTATGAAACATCCTTTTATCTGTTTCTTATTGATCTTCTTGTTGGCAGTCTCATGTCAGCAAAATGACAAATTGGCGGTGCCGCCAGCTCCATACGGTCCCGTCCCCACCGAGGCGCAGTTGAAGTGGCAGCAAATGGAGATGAACATGTTCTGTCACTTTGGTCCCAATACTTTCACGGGAAACGAGTGGGGCGACGGCACCGAAATAGAAGATATTTTCAATCCGACACAACTGGATTGCCGCCAGTGGACTCAAATTGCCAAAGCTGCTGGGTTCAAGGGAATCATCCTCACCGCCAAGCATCATGATGGTTTCTGCCTATGGCCTAATCCGGAAAGTGAGCATACTGTGGCGCATAGCTCGTGGCGCAACGGCAAGGGTGACGTGCTGAAGGAGCTGTCGGATGCCTGCCGTCAAGAGGAACTAGGTTTCGGCATCTACATTTCGCCTTGGGACCTCAATGCACCCACCTACGGAACTCCAGAGTATAACGGGGTGTTCAAGAGAACCTTGGAAAGTGCCTTGAGCCAGTATGGTGAGGTTTTTGAGCAGTGGTTCGATGGTGCTTGTGGGGAAGGACCCAACGGCAAGCGTCAGGAATACGATTGGCCGCTGTTCAACAACACTGTGCATCAGTTACAGACGCAGGCACTCATCTTCAGCGATGTGGGCCCCGGTTGTCGCTGGGTGGGCAACGAAGAGGGCAGGGCAGGCCGCACCTGCTGGTCGCTACTCAATACCGATGGCTTTACCCCTGGTGCCGGTGCTCCTCCTCAGGATACGTTAACTGTGGGCAATCGCAATGGTAAACATTGGATTCCGGCCGAGGTGGATGTCTCTATCCGTCCTGGCTGGTTCTATCGTGATAGCGAACATCCCAAAAGTGTGAAGGAACTGATGCACATCTACTATCAGAGTGTAGGTCGCAACGGCTTGTTGCTATTGAATGTGCCGCCCGACCAGCGGGGACTGATAGCTCGCGAGGATTCTATGCGCTTGATGCAATTCGCTGCCGCATTAAAATCGGTCTTTTCGGAAGATCTGGCTCGGAAGGCCTACATAATGGCCGCTTCAAATATCCGTGGCGTAAAATATCCCAGCCATTATTGGATGGAAAGAGGTTTTGTACATGGAGTTAGGAATATTAATGAGTATGAGTATGGTGTCTTCAACCTGCTGGATGGCCATTATGATACCTATTGGACGGTGGATGACAGCGTGACTTCGGCCAGTGTGGTGATGAGCTTTCCCGAGCAGGTGACTTTCAACCGCGTGATGCTTCAGGAATATATTCCTTTGGGACAGCGAGTCTCAAAATTCCATATTAAAATTTTGACCCCCGATGGTGAGTGGAAGACCATAGCCACCGAAACTACTATTGGTTACAAGCGGATATTGCTGGTGCCGATGTGCACCGCCAAAGCTGTCCGTATCTGCATTGATGAGTCACTGGCATGCCCCGTCCTCAACCGTGTAGCATTGTTTAAGGATGAGGTTTATTCAAATTTAGCGGAAGAATAGGGTGGAGCATTGAATATATTTCCGTACTTTTGCCACCCGAAAAATCAAATCCGCATTATGTCGAAATACCGCAGTTTAGTGCTTCCTGTAGCAATTGTCCTGGGATTGATATTCCACCATTTCCTGGCAGGATATAACTTTCTGGTGCCGTATCTGATTTTTACTATTCTTTTGCTGAATTTTGTATCAGTAGATATAAAAAAATTACGTTTCAGTTGGTTAGACGTGTGGCTGATGCTCTTCCAGATTGTGGTAAGTTTGGGCTGCTACCTGTTGCTGAAATCCTTTCATGTGAGCGATATGGTGGCCGAAGGAGTGATGGTGGGTGTGCTATGCCCGGTGGCCGCCTCTGTGGTGGTCATCGCCTGCCTGTTGGGCGCTAACCGTGAAACTGTAACTACTTATACCATCTGGGGCAATATGATGGTGGCAGTGGTGGCTCCGATTTATTTCTCGTTCATTGGCTTGCAGCAGGATATGCCTTTCTTGGATTCTTTCTGGATGATATTGAAAAGGATAAGTCCGGTGATTGTTTTCCCGTTCTTCCTGGCTTTGATTATGCAATATACAATGCCCAAGGTGAATGCCTTTTTGGACAAATACAGAGGCATTTCTTTTTACCTGTGGGCTTGTGCTTTTTTATTGGTGATGGGCAAGACTTTTGAGTTTATCGCCATTCACGGCAAGGGGAACGAGAAAAATATCCTTGTCTTAGGCCTTGTGTCCATACTTTTCTGTGGTATTCAGTTCGCGGTCGG
>CACXXY010000057.1 GCA_902771655.1 uncultured Bacteroidota bacterium
ATGGAGAGATAATACATGGCGGCGGGCCAATCTTTGCAGTTAATGGTATTGGTGCCATCCTGTAATGAATAGACATTCACAAGTTGACCTACAGAATTATATATTTTCACTTCCGAGAGGTTTTCTCCCTTAATCACAATGCGGTCCACAGCTGGGTTCGGGTATAAGAGAACTGAGGTTTGCGACTGTGTATTCGCAATGGCACTCTGATTTTTGCTGACGACAAACTGGTGAGGATCTGGGGCACCGATATAGGGATGACATTCCCTCCTACCCGACTGGTCCTTGGCGAAGAGGTAATAATCGACAGTATCAAGATTGTTCAAGCCTGAGATGGAGGCCTCGAATGCGCTGCCACCCACAGAAGCCAAAGGCACATTCTGCCATGCACCATGATTGATTCTGTAATATGCCAATACAGAATCCGTCACCAATGGCTGTCCGCTTAAAGTTCTGATATCGGCACTAAGCACAGCATCATCTTCTATTTCCTGCACACCCAACAAGGGGAAATGCTTGATATACAGCATTCCACGGTCGGCGATTTCATGAGTACGGCAATGCAAGGCATCGGTATTCTCCCATACCGCACTGCTGACCTGCGTAATCGGGACTATAGTATATCCTGGCATAGCCTGCTGATACACCTCAATAGCATCATCATCCCACTGGGAGCCTGCCACAGGCACATACACATGGTCGTTGAGTATCAGCGAGTTGGTATAGGGTGTCGCATACCATCCCGTACCCGGTTCATAAACCCTGAACACTTGATAATGATTACCCCAAGGCGTTGTGGCATTGGCAAAAACCGCAGCTGCAGCCTCATAATCATTGTAGCGATAGTCGGTAGTGGGCACTTGGGCAACCAACACCTTATCCACATCCAAAAATTTGCCCCAACAATCAATATGATATATATAATCATCCATGGGATCATCAATAAAAAAATACTGGTCAATACCCAAATACTCTTGGGCCATCTGACGCAAAGAAGTAGCCGTCTCACTGGGATTCTCATCCAGCACCAACTGTGTGGAAGCCGCTGTCCCATAGCCATCAACCATATAATTACCACCAGTGTGAACCATCGGCATAGCATACATGGTACAATTCAGATTGGAAGCAATACTACTCATAGCGGCATCGTCATTCGGACGCTGGGGTCTATTGTAGGTAAAATCGATAATTCCCACTTGGTCATTCCCATCAATGACAAACCACGGACCATAATCACGGGTCCAATAACTATCATGAGGCACAATCCAAAAATCGACATTGGACATATTGACGCCATGCTGACTGAAATTGGAATTGGCAGAATTCATCTGATTGTTATTATTCACCAACACTTTCACGCGTGTAATCTGCGACAACTGACTTACCAAATTAACAGGAATGCCAAGCGGATAGGCGACAATGACACCCTCCATGGGCTGGAATTCGGCCACTGCTGACACTGGACCTTGTGGAGCGGCCGTAAAATTCATACTGGCCTTGACAGGCAACGTATGCATCAGCAATTGCTCTTCCGCTGTCAAACGATATGGAAACGCAGGATGCTTTTCGTAAAGGTCCGATTGAGCGGACAGCAATAATGACAAGCCGAGAAAGAAGGCTGCAAACAGAAATTTTTTCATCATTCCCTTAGTTTTTTAGAATCGGCAAAAATACAAAAAAACACGTTTTCTTCCATTTTTTTGTAGAAGCGACAATACACTTCCGTGCAAAAAATCGTATGTTCACTATCTATTCAAGAAATTTGTGCAACTCTCCGCTTTGTTTTTTTCGGACGCACGAGCGCGTCTCTGTAAAAAATTCATTCGTCTGTGTGTAATTCGGGAATTTTATGTAACTTTGCAGTTTGTATCAATTAAAAACGAATCATGTCACTCATCAAATCCATCTCAGGCATCAGAGGTACCATCGGCGGGAAGGCCGGTGACAACCTCACCCCCATCGATATTGTCCAATTCACCACAGCTTTCGTCATGTTTTTGCGGAAAGATGACAGTCAGAAAAAACTGACTTTGATTGTCGGCCGTGACGCCCGTATTTCAGGCGATAAAATCAACAAATTGGTTTGCAGCACTTTGCAGTTTATGGGTGTAGATGTCATCGACTTAGGTTTATCAACCACACCCACCGTGGAGATGGCTGTCATCCAGCAACATGCCGATGCCGGCATCATCATTACCGCCAGCCACAATCCCATGCAGTGGAATGCCCTGAAACTGTTGAACAACAAGGGTGAGTTCATTTCAGGAGCAGAAGGCAAGGAGTTACTGGAAATCATTGACAAACAAGACTTTGCATATTCAGACATCAAAAATCTTGGCCATTATACACAATACGACAATGCCATCAATGACCATATCGAAGCCATTTTGAAGCTGCCTTTAGTGGATGCCCAAGCCATTGCCAAAGCCGACTTGTCGGTCATTGTGGATTGTGTCAATTCAACGGGCGGAATTGCCTTGAGACCACTTTTGGAGAGACTGGGCGTCACCAAAATCAAATTATTATACGGGGAACCGACAGGTATTTTCCCACACAATCCGGAACCCATTCCTGAGCACTTGTCTGAAATTTCTAACGAGATGAAACGCCATGATTACGACGTGGGCTTTGTGGTGGATCCCGATGTGGATCGCTTGGCCATTGTCAAAGAAGACGGCGAGATGTTTGTGGAGGAATACACTTTGGTAGCTGTAGCCGATTACATTCTGCAACATGAGAAAGGAAACACTGTTTCCAACCTATCCTCATCCAGGGCCTTACGTGATGTAAGCCAGCGTTATGGGGTGGAATATAATGCAGCAGCTGTTGGTGAGGTGAATGTGGTGGCCAAAATGAAAGAAACCAACGCTATTATCGGCGGTGAAGGCAACGGTGGCGTGATTTATCCTGCCTTACATTACGGGCGCGACGCATTGGTAGGTGTGGCACTTTTCCTCAGCTACATGGCCAAAAGCAAGAAGAGCTGTTCTGCAATCCGTGCTCAATATCCGGCTTATTTCATCTCCAAAAACAAAATCGAGCTGCAGCCGAGCATGAATGTGAAGCACATTCTGGACAGCATTGCAGAAAATTACAAGCAGTATGAGGTGAACCGCATTGACGGCGTGAAGATTGACTTTGACAATGGTTGGGTACACTTACGGACCTCCAATACAGAGCCCATTATACGCATTTATGCCGAGGCCGGCACTGAAGAACAAGCCGACTACCTGGCACAGAAAATCATGATGGACATCCGCGAAGCAATGAAATAATTAGCAAATTAGTTAATTAGCAAATTAGTTAATTAGTTAATTTTTGAATGAAAAAAATAGCAATTTAGTTCATGAAAAATTGGATTTTTCCACTTATCCTCATTGGCTTTCTCGCCATAATGGGGCTTGCCGTATGGTATCTGGCACGACGCACCGCCTTTGTCTCCGGCACCCGCGCCACCTGGTGGTATGTTACATACAGTTTCCTGCTGATAGGGAGTTTTGTCTTTATGTTTCTGGCTTCACAGCCCTGGACTGTCAACCCCATTGGTCACATTTGCTCTATAGCCAGCAGTGTGGTAGTGGGATTACTATTGTATCTGTTGATGTTCATGCTGTTGGTGGATATCGTACAGTTGTTCGCACACATGCCCCGCTGGCTTTTCGGCACCATAGTGGGAGCGCTCACACTTGGCGTATGCGGCGTTGCCACGCACAAGGCCTTAAATCCCAAATTGGCAGAGGTGACAGTGCAACTGCCCAAACTGCAGCAATCCCTGCGGGCCGTCCAGCTAACAGACACCCATATCGGACACTTCAGGGGGAAAAATCAAATGCAGAAGCTGGTAAATCTCGTCAACGAAGCCAAGCCTGACATCATTTTCTTTACTGGCGACTGCTTCGAAAGCTGGTATAATTTCAACGCCCAGACTCTTGAGCCGCTCACCCAGCTCAAAGCCCCCATATATTTTGTCGAAGGCAACCACGATGGCTATGTGAACAACAAGCAAGCCAAACAACTGCTGCGCGAAGCAGGAGTGCATGTGCTGGAAAACGAGGTAACCATCGACAAAGGATTATGCATTGTAGGACTGGAATACATGTCGGCCGACACAAAGAGCACGAACGCACATGACCCCCACCGCTCAGAGACTATTGAGAGTACTCTGCCCTCACTTCCTATTGACAAAACGCTGCCTGTCATTGCTTTGCAACACAGTCCAATTGGCACCGACTATATAGAAAAAGCAGGTATAGATTTGCTGCTATCTGGGCACACCCATGGCGGGCAACTCTGGCCTCTCACCTGGATCAACAACCATGTGTTTCGATACAATAAAGGCCTGAACAGACAAAATACACTTCAGATATACACCTCCTGTGGTTCCGGCTCTTTCGGTCCCCCCATGCGTATGGGCACCTCCAGCGAAGTTACTTTGCTGCATCTGGAACCCGCCGACAAGTAATGCTTCATCCGTTTTCACATTAGAACCCTACCTTCACACCGAAGTGGATTTTTCCCGTCTTGAAGGAGACTGGACTATTATGCTGATGACCAAGGGCATAGCTCAGATAGAACATACCTGCTTTTGTATCGAAGGACAAGCCCAGGCCAAAACCAAAGGGCAAATCCCGGAAATAGTTGTTCGGAATGTTACGCTCATACCAAGCGGCATTAAAGAAAGCATTGATATAAGAGCGACGGGCAAACAAAAAACGCAATTCCGCAAGGGCTATGGCGTATGAAGAACAATAAAGAGCTTTCTCATCGAAGCCTTGCAAGGAATTCATGCCGCCAATACGAAACAATTCATTCAAATACAGCTTATTACCAAACATAGTGCCGCCATTAAGTCCCAAGACGAGGACAAAGCGCTTATGCAGGGGCACAAAGCCCATTAAATCTGCCGCAAGACGGTAATTGGAGGTTCTCATTTCCATACCCTCATAAAAAGACTCATCAGCCTTGGCATTCTTGATGATTTTCCTTCTGCCCACCGCACCATTCACACAGAAAGACACTCCCTTCCGAGGATTGTACAGATAATCCAACTTTCTGATATTGAATTCTATGCCATACATCGACTTTCCATAGTCTATCAGTCCCGCATCCGGCAACAGCGAGGAGGCGGTCAGAATTCTGGAGGATGTATAATTGAAATAAGCACGGGCATAACTGTTGCCCATAAACGAGTATTGAAGTCCAATTTCGTAATTCATAGTGAGATACGAGGTATCCTTTTTATCTAAGTAAAACTGTCCATTCACCCCGAAAGGAGTGCGAAACAAGTAAGGAAAATTCAACAATACGGTAAGATTCTGGGAATAGCGCTCGGTGCTGCGCCATTGCAGGGCTATCCTCTCCCCTATCTTGAACAAATTCCGCAAATCCAGATTCAGCTCACCATTCAGCGACACTTTGCCAGTCCGCTCATCCACTGGCACAAGTCCCAAGTACCCGTCAAACTGGCTGCATTTCCGCTTGGCGAGGTACAGGTACAAGTAGCATTTATTGTTGACAAACTCAATGGACGAAGGACTGATTTCCGTCACATAAGGCAGTTCCGCCAATTTGGAAGGTATGTCTGCAACCACCGATTCTTTATATGCTTTTTTTCTCCGCCAGCCCAAGTACGGATAGAGGTAAGCACCTGACAACCGGGCATCTCCATTGATAACAATGCTATCAAAAGCAATGTACTCATGCTTGTCAATTTTCAAAACCGCAGTGGCAAATTGCTCTTGCATGTCAAGACTATCCAAGCGTACCTCCGCAAAAGGGAAACCATTGTTTTCAAAATATGAGACAATCTGCTGTGAGAATTTCGGATAGTCAGCCAAACGCAAAACATTATTTCTGCAATATGATAACGCATTCGACTGTTTCAGCAAACTTTGGGTGACGGAATCCATACGCAGATAAGCTGAATATTGCGTCTTTTTTCCTTTGTTTTGACCAAAAAGAGGAAACAGACTCAAAAAGAGAAAAACAGCAAAAAAAAACAACCTGTTAATCTTCAACAACTTATCTATCTTTTTAATAGTGATATAATATATAACTTAAAACCACGTTTTTTATTATCTTTGCAAAATTAAAAAAAAAGACGATATGAAAAGAGTTTTGTTAGTATTAGGAGTTATTTTGACAGCATTAGTGATGTTTTCCGCATGTGACACGCAACACAAGTGCGCTGCTTACGGACATTATTCGGAAGTCGTGACCAGCGTTGAGCAGAACAACCAACTCTAAAACCGTCTGAAATGCCACGTCTGAAAGAGAAAAGCACCATCGTGAGAGGAGGTCTCCTTGCAGGCATACTCATGATTCTGTTTTTTTATTCAGACGCGCAAGATATTGCTGATTCAACGGAACATGTGGTAACGGCAAGGGAATGGAATTTCAACATTGAGATTAACACATCAGGCGCAGGATTATGGTTTCAAAAAGGATGGACACCGGACTATTACAACAAGCACTTCTTCGAGGTAGGCGGAGTTTACAACCGTCATCCGAAGGCCGTACGGGTAAAAAGCGCCCTTTACGGCAATGCCACATCTTTTTGTTACGGGAAGTTATGCGACCTGTTTTTTTTGCGCGCGGGCTACGGTTACCAGCGCACCTTGCACCACAAGCCCTATTGGGGCGGAGTGAGTATCCGCTACACACTGTCGGCAGGCTTGTCGTTAGGACTGGTTTTCCCAACTTATCTGAGGGTTGTTGACAGAAACGGTTTCGTCACTGTGAAAAAATATGACCCGGAGACCATTGATGCCGCTGACATACTGGGACATGCGCCTTTCTGGACCAATCTGGCGCATATAAGTTACCCGCGACCGGGATTCTATGGCAAAACCGGCTTTCTGTTCGATTTCAGCAAAAAAGACCAAGCCATTCATGCATTGGAGATAGGAGTTTGTTTGGATATGATTTTCCCCTTCGTGCAGCAAATGGCTTTCAACAAGGCAAAACCCTTCTACCTGGCGGGATATTTGTCGTACAATGTGGGAAAAAAGAAAAGAGTTTTCGAATAGGTGAAAGATAGAAGTGATCAGGGGTCAGGGGATAGGGGATAGAAGTTAATAGTTAATAGTTAATAGTTATAGGAGGGATAGAATTCACAATTCATAATTCATAATTCACAATTCATAATACTAAAGACATTAGACTCCTTAAGTTCAAGATTCATAAACTTTCTGGAAAGAAAAACAATTCAACAATTCAACAAATAAACAATTCAACAACAATGACAAGAGACACACAGATTTTTGATCTCATTCAAAAAGAGAGAAGCCGTCAGACGAACGGTATCGAATTAATCGCATCAGAGAACTTTGTGAGCGACCAGGTTATGGAAGCCATGGGTTCCGTGCTGACCAACAAATACGCTGAAGGTTATCCTGGAAAGCGTTACTATGGCGGTTGCCAGATTGTGGACCAGACCGAGACCATTGCCATTGAGCGCGCAAAACAACTCTACGGAGCCTGCTGGGCAAACGTACAGCCTCACAGTGGCGCACAAGCCAACATGGCAGTTTTCTTGGCTTGCCTCAACAGCGGCGACACTTTCATGGGCATGGACCTGAACCATGGTGGTCACCTCTCACACGGTAGCCCTGTCAACTTCAGTGGTATCAACTACAAAGTGGTGGGTTACCAAGTGAAAGAAGAGACTGGCACAGTGGATTACGAAGACATGGAAAAGAAAGCTCTCGAGTTCCATCCGAAACTCATCATCGGTGGTGGTTCTGCTTACAGCCGTGACTGGGATTGGGCCAAGATGCGTGAGATTGCCGACAAAATCGGTGCCATCCTGATGGGCGACATCAGCCACCCCAGCGGCCTTATTGCCAAGGGTTACCTGAACAACGCCTTGAAATACTGCCACATCGTGACTACTACCACCCACAAGACTTTGCGTGGACCCCGTGGCGGTCTGATTCTGATGGGCGAGGACTTCGACAACCCATGGGGCAAGACTACTCCCAAGGGCGAAATCAAGAAAATGAGCGCCCTGCTCGACAGCGCCGTATTCCCCGGCACACAAGGTGGTCCGCTTGAACATGTGATCGCTGCCAAGGCTGTCGCTTTCGGCGAAGCACTGACCGATGACTACGACCGCTACATCCAGCAGCTGATGAAGAACGCCAAGACCATGTGCGCCGCCTTCATCGACAAAGGTTACAAGGTTATCAGCAATGGTACCGACAACCACCTGATGCTTATCGACCTACGTACCAAATTCCCCGAAATGACTGGTAAGGAAGCCGAGAACGCATTGGTTGCCGCCGACATCACCGTCAACAAGAACATGGTACCCTTCGACAGCCGTAGCGCCTTCAAGACCAGCGGTCTGCGTGTGGGTACTCCCGCTATCACCACCCGTGGCCTGAAAGAAGACGAAATGGGTGTTATCGTTGAACTGATTGACGACGTTCTGAGCCACATCAACGACACTACCGTGGTTGACAAGGTAAGAGCCAAAGTCAACAGCATGATGTCCAACCGTCCTCTGTTCGCTTGGTAACAAACCCCATGCTATGGTGCCATACTTAAAATCCCCCTGCGTGCAATAAGGATTAGGGTATGGTGCCATAGTTTTTCTGTTTAAGTTCTCATTGAGAGCATCAAATCCAGACGGAATACAACAGTTCCAAATTAAATAGAAGCAAAAAACATCAATCGTGGAAATCAACACAAGAGCCATTAAACAACGCTTCGGCATCATCGGCTTCGACCCGGAATTGGACCGGGCCATCAGCATTGCTGTGCAGGTGGCACCCACGGATTTGCCGGTGTTGATTACCGGCGAAAGCGGTGTGGGTAAGGAAAACTTCCCGAAAATCATCCACGAATACAGTCCCCGCAAACACGGCCAGTACATTGCCGTCAACTGCGGTGCCATACCGGAAGGAACCATCGACTCCGAACTTTTCGGTCATGTCAAGGGAGCCTTCACGGGAGCCACAGAAGACCATGAGGGTTATTTCGAGACGGCTAACAATGGAACCATCTTCCTGGACGAAGTCGGTGACCTGCCCTTGGCCACCCAAGTGCGTCTGTTAAGAGTGTTGGAAACTGGTGAGTACATGCGAGTGGGCTCTTCCAAAACACAGAAAACCAATGTCAGGGTGGTCTCCGCCACCAACATTGACTTAGTCAACCATATCGCCAATGGCAAGTTCAGAAAGGACTTATACTATAGATTGAACACCATACCTATCGCCGTTCCGGCCTTACGCCAAAGGAAAGAAGACATTTTCCTCTTGTTCACCAAGTTCGCCTCCGACTTTGCCGAGAAATACCACTTCCCGCAAATCACTTTGACGGAAGGGGCCAAAGAAGCACTCAGCAACTACAACTGGCCTGGCAACATACGCCAGCTGAAAAACGTGACCGAGCAAATGTCGCTGATAGAACCCAAAAGGCAGATTGACGAAGTGACCATCGCCAAGTACCTGACCAGCCCTATCCCCTCGCAGCTACCCGCCCTACTACCCTCCGAAAGCAGCCACCACGAGCAGTTTGAGCGTGAGCTGATATTCAAGTTCCTGTCGGACATGAAACGCGAGGTAGGCGAGCTGAGAGAACTGGTGCACCACGTCATTGCCGGAGACCTGAAACCATCTGAACTACAGCAAGATTATCAGCACATTCACCCTGTCAAGACACCACCGGTCATGTATGACCTGCCAGCAGACGACACCACCATCTCCATCAGTAAGGAAGACATCGACAAATCGGAGCCTTTCCAAGAATCGGAGATTATTGAAGACACACATTATTCCTTGGTGGATAATGAAAAAGAAATGATAATCAAAGCTTTGCAGAAACACCACAACAAGCGTTCAGCCGCTGCCGAGGAATTGGGAATCTCGGAGAGAACGCTGTACAGGAAGATTAAGGAGATGGGGATATAGTGGTCAGGTGTAAGGTGTCAGGTGTTAGGTGTTAGTGATTAGGTGTTAGTGATTAGGTGTTAGTGATTAGGTGTTAGGTGTTAGTGATTAGGTGTTAGGTGTCAGGTGTCAGGTGTCAGGTGTCAGGTGTCAGGTGTTAGGTGTTAGGTGTTAGGTGTTAGGTGTTAGGTGTTAGGTGTTAGGTGTTAGGTGTCAGGTGTTAGTGATTAGGGAGTTAGAATTAACAATTAACAATTATTAATTAGGGAAATGAACAAACGATGGGATTTCTTGAACTGGGTTAAGGTCGCCCTGCTGGCGTTGGTTGTGGTGTTGTCGGGGTGTAGAATGACCGTGTCGTTGACCGGCGGCAACATCGACCCAAGGGCCAAGACCGTGTATGTGCAAACTTTCACCAACAACTCTTCATTGGTCAATCCCACACTCAGCCAAGAGTTTACCACGGCCTTGAAAAACAGAATCCAGAGCCAGACCCCGCTTACCATTATCAATAACACTGGCGGAGACTATAATTTGGAGGGTGAAATCATCAACTATACCATTACTCCTGTTGCCATACAGGGTAATGACGCGGCAGCCATGAACCGGCTAACCATCACCGTAAGAGTACGCTTCACCAACAGTTTCGACGAAAACCAAGACTTTGACCAAACCTTTTCCCGCTATGCGGACTACTCCAGCTCGCAAAATTTCACCGCAGTAGAAAGCGGTTTAGTGAATGAAATCAACGATGCGCTAACAGAAGACATATTCAACAAAGCATTTGTCAACTGGTAATTATGGAAAAAATCATCATCGACAACTACATCGGAAACGGGCTTTCCGCCAACGATCCAGGCAAAGTACTGGCATACTATCATCAGCAGTACCCTTGCTCAAACGTGATGACACTGCTGTACCTTAAAATGCTGGAGGAAGACCGCCCAAAAGAGTACGAAAAAGTCAAGTCCACACTACTGCTATCCTTACCCAATCGTGACAGATTCCACCAGTTCCAATTAAGCAACCAACCTCTTTATGCAGGTCATACGCATAATTCCGGAACAATTGAAGACAAGACGGGAACAGCTGAAGGCGAGGCAACAACAGTTGAAAAAAACACTGTCAAAGCTCCTATAGAAAAAACTGACGAAGAGCCTGTTACGCCCAGCACATCGGTCATCGACGAGGTAAAAAAACTCATCAACAGCACTGGCACTGAGGCCCGTCCTTCATCCATTGAAGAGGAAATGGGCATGGAGAAGACCTTCGAAGCGCCAACCATCAACTTGGAGGAAGACCAGTCGGTGGTTATCGACTCACTCATTGCAAAATTCGGAGGCAATCCTTCCACAATTAAAAGAGCCGCCAAGATTTTGGAGCCGCTTGCCAACTACTCCGAAGGCAGTCTGGACGAAGACGAAGAAATCGTAAGTAAAACATTAGCAATTATTTACGCAGAACAAGGCTATAGTGGAAAGGCCATCAAGATGCTCAAAAAATTAAGCTTGATTTTTCCAGAAAAAAGTAGTATTTTTGCAAGTCATATTGAAATGATAAAAAACGGAAAATATAATCAAATAAATTAGAAAGAAATGTTGACATTAGTAGTTGTATTAGTAGTTATCGCATGTATCATTTTGGCTTTTATCGTATTGATTCAGAACTCCAAAGGTGGTGGTTTGGCTTCCAACTTCGCAGCCTCCAACCAAATCATGGGTGTGAGAAAGACCACTGACTTTCTGGAAAAAGCCACTTGGGGACTTGCCGCTTTTGTCATGGTGCTTTGCTTCGTATGCGCTTTTTTGGTAAAGAACGAATACAAAGCCAATCATCCGTACGAAGGTCCACAGACCGAGCAAGTTGATGACAGCGCAGCTGAAGAATAACATCCGAAGAACATAAAATCAAAAAGAGGATTTCGATAATCCTCTTTTTTTTGTCGTAAAAATGAGCAAAAAAGATTGGTTATATTACTTATTATTAACATCTTCTGCCATATTATGGGGCAGTTCCTTCATTTTTACGAAACAATTGCTCAATGTAGCTGAGCCCGTCACCATCATTTTCTCCCGCCTGTTGATTGCAGGCATTCTGTTTTTGTTGATTTGTCTTCTGTTTTTCCGCAAAGACATGAAGATAGAACGCCAGGATATCCCCACGGTTTTTGCTTTCAGCTGTTTTGAGCCATTTCTTTATTTCATCTGCGAGACCTATAGTCTTACCCGTTGTGACGCATCTGTGGTTTCCATCATTGTGGCCACCATTCCCATTGCCACAGCATTTCTCTCCATGTTTTATTTCAAAGAGAATTTCACGCGGCTCAACATGTTTGGCATATTTGTGTCATTCACAGGTATTTTCATCATGTTGTTTCCTGCCTTTCTGAATGCCACCATAAGTGCACTTGGGGTATTGCTGGCCTTTGGTGCCGTTTTGTCCTCTGTTGGCTACATGTTTTTCTTGCGCAAACTGCCCGAACATTACAACCCTGTGGTCATCATCACTTATCAGAACCTGATAGGGCTGGTACTATTTACCCCTTTGGTATTCCTATTAACAGGAATCCATGAATTACCCATACAGATAGGAGCGCTCTTCAGTGTACCATATATGTATTACTTGGTATCCTTAGCCATTTTGTGTTCTGCTTTGGCCTTTATGTTTTATATGCAGGGCATGCGCCATTTTGGTGTGGGCAAAGCCAACACCTTCACCAATCTCATCCCCATCGTCACCGCCATCCTGTCGTTTTTCTTATTGCAGGAACAATTCCCCTTATACAAGATTTTCGGAATCATCATTGTCATTACAGGCATTTTCCTGGTGCATTTTTTCCGACCGTCATACTCGTATTCCATGACGAAGGTGTAGGTTTTAGCTCATACTTATTTTTTCTCTGTAACAAATGGAGCTGAGAAAAACAAACCATCATATCCATATTTGCGACAAAAATGTATAGACAACTTTTTTAAGGATGTATAATATGGTTGGTATAATTCCGCAGTTAAAGAACAAATATTGTGAACAATTAACGAGTCTTGAAAAAAATCGTATGTCATACCTATATGAATTAAAGCGGGGCTCCCATCACTTATAATGTGCTTACCAGACAAATCTGAAACAGAATGATGATATAATTTCCATATTTTATGACAAAAAAGGTTTTCTAACTTGCTTGCGTAATTGCCATTACAAATGGTTCCGTTTTTTATAAAACCAGCATAAGAACCAATTTCATTGAACTCCGCACATGAAAATGGTTTGACAAATGATAAAAACACCATATCCTCATATAAAACAACTAATGTATCCCGATTGTAATTCAATGAAAAAGAAAACTTGTTGTCCGTTAATAATTGCCGAATATTTTTTGGAAAAGGATGTTGTTTTGTATAGATAGATAAACTTTTGAAAGCAAAACTGAAAAAAGTGTCAATATTTGAAGGAAATTGAAAGTATGCATAATAGTATTCATACGAAGCTAAATACAAATGATTTTGAATCTCATTATTGAAAACAGAATCCATCTTCACCATCTCTTTGTAAGACAATATTCTATTTTCTTGAGAGAAACTGTAGTTAATGAGAAAAATAATCAGCAACAATTGAAAGATTTTTTTCATGATATCGTCTTTATTTTAGACCATATAGTTTGTTAAAATGATTTCTAAAAACATTAAAGTTTTTTTCGCCACTAAATGTAAGGCCAACTATTTTATTCTTCCCATTTACAATATAAACATTATAACCTGTTTTCGCCAACATTCCACTTCCGAATGTTGTTTGACTATTCCCTGTTGAAAATCCCCTAAAACGACCAAACATTTTATCTCGTGTTCCTGTCACAGTAAATCTAATAGTTGAACCATATGCGTATTTTAAAGTTGCACCTGTTTTCGGATCTTCATCATGGACATTTTCATAAGTGGTACCAAATTTATCGTTGTAGCTTATTATATCATTAAAATTGGTGTAATCTGAACTTTGATACTCGGGATAGGTGCCCTCTGTTTGTTCACATTTTTTTAGATAGTTTGCATATTTGTCAAATGCTTCATCAATTTTTATTGTCAACTTCCCTTTTAATGAATTCGCTTTTATTTTGTCACCGAAAAGGCTATAGTATGTCCCGTCTTTTGTATATGTTTTTCCTTTATACTCCCCCTCTATACCTGATTCTTTAAATGCTTTTTGACTAGTATGCTCTGTGGTGTAATGCATCTCGCCGTCCTTTTCATACCAATCTTCCCCATTCGGATCAACCAGCTTTATGGGGTTATTGGCGCAGTAAACATACGGGCTTAGTGAGGGATATTTGTCACTCATCGGGTCAACGCTCAGCCAAATGCTCAGGTCGGAGGAGTAATAGCGTGAGCCAAAGTAGCTTAGACCTGTCTCCGTGTCTTTCTCTTTGGCGGAGAATGTGTGAGACACACGCGGACACCGCAAATGGCTAAAAGGAAAGGTTTTTTCAGGGTTATGCGGAATCAGTAAACTATATGTCTGGGATATGGTCATGGGCGATTTTTGATTGGGTAATGGTACAAAAACAATATAAAACAATTTAACCTACATATCTGTATGCCCTTTTTGAGACAAATCCAATGGCATATAATAAATACCTTTTATGTCTTCTGTGATTACGGGCGGACCATTTTGAATGTCTGTTGACCTGTAGCGTATCTTTTTACCGCAATATCTGAATGTTATGTCATAAGGTATTTCTGAAGTTCCAATAAGACCCGAATATTTTGTTACGTTTTTAATGGTAAGATAATAAGTTTCATTCACTTTGATAATATCTTTCGCCTGACATCTGTCGTCTTTTATAGAAATAACAGTGTACCTGTATTGATGTGTGGTGTCTTCGATATCAATGGTATAATATTTATTGTGATTTTGTATTCTTATTATGGTGAATGGGGTTGGATGATCAAAATTCTGTTGATACTCAACGGATATTTTATCGAAATGTTGTGCAAGAATAGATTTCATCCATTCTTGCTTATCAAACAAGGTGTCATAATCTATTTGTTGCATATAACGAGCAGTATCCGTTTCACTATTAACCTGCCCCTTTGCATAGCCTAACAAAGTTAACATTCCTATAACCAGTATGAATTTCTTCATTCTATATACTTTTTTGGTGTGGGTTGTCTAGTCGCTGCAAAGTGAGCCCTCTTGTATATGTCCACATTAATTATACCTTGTTCTGATGTTCCTGGTACGTTTTCAGTACTTGAGATTACTCCTCCTTGAAAGGATTCAGTAATCTCGTGGTTAGCCAATGCGCCCCAATCCTTCTTTTTATAATATTCAGCTAAACCTTTCATACTTATATGTTGAAGGGTTCTAACTCTTCTTATATTTTCCGGTTTTTGCCCTTTCCCGTCATAAAAAATTTTATTTCCCATAAATGCACCAGCTCCTTCTACTTCAAGAGTTTCTCCTTTGCTATTTTTATATTCCAAAGTGGAGGATTTACTTAATTGAATATTTACTTCTATTTTGTTATCTGAAATTGCGTCAGCGAGTGCAATCTCATCATTTGTCAGTGCAGTACCTTTTTCAATATACAACTGCCCACTTTTCTTATTATAGCCGATAGTAATGTTTTCAAAATGCTTGTTGAGACTTCTTACTATAGTGTTTCTATGCCTGTTCTTTCCGAATATATAAACTTCCTCCCCATTCGGATCCACCAGCTTTATGGGGTTATTGGCGCAGTAAACGTATGGCGAAAGTGAAGGATATTTCGCAGCCATCGGGTCCACACTCAGCCAGATGCTCAGGTCGGAGGAGTAATAGCGTGAGCCAAAGTAGCTTAGACCGGTTTCGGTGTCTTTCTCTTTGGCGGAGAAGGTGTGAATAGAACAAAACGGTTGCCGAATGGCAAAAAAAAATTTTTCTGCGTAGTTCAATGGATGTTGGGAACTGTATGTTTGGACAACGGGCATCTTCCCTTCGTTTTTTTACAATTTTGATTTGCTGAATCAATTAC
>CACXXY010000058.1 GCA_902771655.1 uncultured Bacteroidota bacterium
ATGCAACACCGCGTGCTGGAAAGCGAAGAAATCAAGAACATTTATACAGCTTTGGGTGTGACCATCGGCACCGATGAAGACAGCAAAGCTCTGAATATCTCCAAGTTACGTTATCACAAGGTGATCATCATGACCGATGCCGATGTGGATGGAAGCCACATCGCCACGCTGATTCTGACCTTCTTCTTCCGCCACATGAAAGAACTGATAGAGGAAGGCCATGTCTATATCGCCACTCCCCCTCTCTATCTCATCAAAAAAGGCACCAACGAGAAATACGCATGGTCCGATGAGGAACGTGTGGCCTTAATCGCTGAAATGACCAACAACGGCGCCAACGAAGCCGGCTTGCATGTGCAACGCTACAAAGGTTTGGGTGAGATGAACGAGGAACAGCTGTGGAGCACCACCATGGATCCGCATAGCAGAACCCTCCGCCAAGTGACCATTGAGAATGCCGCCGACGCCGACCGTGTGTTCGCCATGCTGATGGGCGACGAAGTGCCTCCACGCCGCGAATTTATCGAACAAAACGCCAAATACGCCAATATCGACGCCTAAGGAAAGAAGTTGATGGATTTTAGGCCAATAATTTTATTAAAATTCTGAATCTGAATAAATTATGGACCAAGACAACAACGCAAAGGAGCTGCAAACCCAAGAAAATGAAATGAAGGTTGACAAAACCGCAACCACAACGGAGAACGTGGAAACTGTTGCCACCTCAACCCCTAAAGACATGGTTAAGGCGGAGACACCTATCATTTCGTTGAAAAACATCAATATCTATCAGAAAAACATACTCATACTTCCACAAGTCAGCATGAGTGTGCGCAAAGGGGAGTTCGTCTATCTGATTGGCAAAACCGGCAGCGGCAAATCATCAATCCTGAAAACCATGATTGCGGAAGTGCCCGCCGAAGGTGACGAAGCCCAAATCAACGGTTTCAACCTGCTAAAACTCAAAAGAAGAGATATTCCGAAACTGCGCAAAAGTCTGGGCATGGTATTCCAAGACTACCAGTTGCTGTCGGACATGACCGTATTAGAGAACCTGATGTTTGTGTTGAAAGCCACCCAATGGAAAGACAAAGTAGCTATGGGCAACCGCTGTGAGGAAGTGCTGGGACTGGTCGGTCTGGCCACTAAGGATTTCCGCTATCCATACCAGCTGTCAGGTGGTGAGCAACAGCGCGTTTGCATTGCCCGTGCCTTGCTTAACAAACCGGATATTATTTTGGCCGATGAACCCACTGGCAACCTTGACCCCATCACCTCCGAAGAAATCTTCAAAATCTTCCACGATATCAACAAAAACAGCGGCACCACCGTGGTGATGGCCACCCATAACTTCGGCATGATCGACAAATTCGCATCCAGAACGATTTGCATCGAAAACGGAAAACTGATCGACTCAGTCCTGTAATATGCTCTCGGTACTGATACCCATTTACAATCACGATGTCAACAACTTAGTCACTACTCTTGACCAACAGTTGACGCAGTCGGGTATTCCCTACGAGATTATTTTGGCCGATGACTGCTCCGACAATCTGGACTATCGCAAGAGAAATGAGATTTTGTCCAGGTTTGCAAGTGTTCAATATATTCAGAATCAGTCAAATATGGGGCGCTCCAAAATCCGCAACCGTTTGGCGGATGCAGCTCAATATCCTTATCTCTTGTTCATTGATTGCGATGCCACAGTTCAGCATCAAGATTATATCAAAAAAAATCTTGAAGCCATTGAAAAAATGCAGAAAGAGCCATTATTTGTCATCAATGGTGGCATTGCTTATCAAGCTGAAAAACCTGATTCTAAATATTTTCTAAGATGGTATTACGGCAAAAAAAGAGAAGAGGAAAGCGCCGACAAAAGAGCATCGCAACCCTATCACCACTTTACCCCCTTCAATGTTGTCATTACCAAATCCTTATTCCAATGCATTAATTTTGATGAAAGTCTGACCTCATACGGACATGAGGACACGCTCTTCGGATGCCAGCTCAAAGAACAGGAAATCCCCTATTTGCATATCGACAATCATTTGATACACAATGGATTAGATACCAATGAAGAATTCTTAAAGAAAATCAGGGTTTCCATTGGGAATCTTACAAAACTTTCTGAGGATCAAAACATTAATAAACATCTTCTCGAAGATAACAAACTATTGAAAGCCTATCGTTCATGTAGCATTATAGGTCTTCCATTCTTTTTAAAATTGATTTTCAAGAAATATCAGACAAGAATAGAGCAACAGCTTTGCGAAAAGCCCAGCATGTTTTTACTGGATCTATACAAGCTCTGCTATTTGGCTACCATAAAATAACAAACACAGTTTATAGAGAGATAGTGATGATAAACACCACCGCTTCTATTAATAAACTTGGCTACAAATAAAATAAAGAACTATGTTTCAAGAGGTTAAAATCGGAAAGATAATCATGGGTGAAGGTCATCCCATTGTCGTGCAGTCCATGACCAACACCGACACGGCAGATGTGGAAGCCACCGTTGCACAATGCAAGCGCATGATTGCCGCCGGTGCCGAGATGGTGCGTATCACTGTGCCCTCGATGAAAGAGGTGGAGTCTCTCCGACAAATCAAGGAACAGCTTCGGGCCGAAGGAGTTGACACCCCACTGATTGCCGATGTCCATTTCAATCCCAGAGTAGCCGAAGCCGCCGCTGCCATCGTAGAAAAGGTGCGTGTCAACCCGGGCAATTACGTAGATAAGCGCAATTTCAAGACCTTGGACCTCAGCAAAGAAGAATACCAAGCCTCGTTAGACGCCATGGAAGCCAAGGCAAAGCCACTGTTTGAGACCTGCAAAGCCCACAGCACAGCCTTACGTATCGGCATCAACCATGGTTCATTGGCAGACCGCATTGTCAGCCGTTACGGCAATACCCCCCATGCGATGGCCATGTCGGCTATCGAATGGTTGGATATCTGCGAGAAAAATGAATTCCGAAACATAGTATTCTCCATGAAGGCCAGCAATGTAAACACCATGATGGCTGCCACCCTCGACCTGCATAAGATGCTGAGTGACAGAGGCACACTCTACCCTATTCATTTGGGTGTGACGGAAGCAGGCAATGGCTTGGAAGGCCGCGTAAAATCGGCTGCGGGCATCGGAGCCCTGCTGATGATGGGTATTGGCAACACCATCCGTGTTTCTCTGACTGAAAAACCCGAAAACGAGACACCTTTCGCACACACATTAATTAAAGTCATTAAGGACCTTAAAACCACTGATTATACCACCGCCAACCAAACACTCATTTACCACAAGCCCGAGCCCGACTTCGACCGTTGGATTGCCGGAGCTGCAGCGGTAAGCGGCTATTTGAACTATCAGCAAATAATCAAGGACATTCGCATCGAAAACAAGCATTTCAGCCCTGCGGAAAACGACAACCTGGCCGCTACCATCTTGCAAGCTTGCCGTCTGAAGATGAGCAAAACGGAGTTCATCTCCTGTCCATCATGTGGCCGCACGCAATACGACATTGAGTCGGTGCTGGCACAGGTCAAGGCACGTTTTGCCAACTATCCTGGACTGAAAATCGCTGTGATGGGCTGCATTGTCAACGGTCCCGGCGAGATGGCCGATGCCGACTACGGCATTGTGGGTGCCACCAACGGCCTCGCCGCGGTATATAAAGGCAAGGAACGCGTTTCAGAAATCATTCCTGTAGCAGAAGCATTGAAAGAGCTGGAAAGTCTGGTAAAATAATATACCCTTCAAGAACAGACATAGTAAGCATGATTTTACGTTTGCTGGAAAAGGCAAAGATTCTATAATATTTTTGCTGCCACAACACAAAAACGTACAAAACAAATTTATTTTTATGTTATTTTTTTGAAATTTATTTTCAAGATATTATATTCATATTAAATTTATTTGTATTTTTGCAGCATCTTTTTTTCAGAAAAGAAATAGGACTATTAGCAATTTCTAACAACAAAATATCTGTAATTTAAAATTAATTTAAATCAAAAAGAATATGGAAACGACAAGACTTGAGTCCCAGAACATCAGTTGGGAAGAAATTAAACAAATAATGAAAAACAACGCCATGCAACTGGAGGTAAACAGACTTCAAATGCTGGAAACAGACCGCAGAATGCAGGAGACAGACCGCAGAATGAAAGAGACAGACCGCAGAATGAAGGAATTGCAAGGGCTTTTTACCACACAGTGGGGAAAGCTGATTGAGGCATTGACAAGACCGGCGGCGCTCAAACTGTTCAAGGACAAAGGCATTAACATCACACAGGTCTATAGAGGCGCACATTACGGAGAATACACCACAGGCTCAATGGAGGTAGATGTTATTTTATGCAATAGCGCAGAAGCCGTGGCTGTGGAAGTGAAGACCACCTGCAAGGTTGAAGATATTCAATACTTTATGAACCAGATGGAGCACTTCAAGGAGGCTTTCCATCCCTTTGACAAATGCAAGGTCTATCCCGCCATCGCGGCATTGCAATACGACGAGGATTCCGATATTTATGCGCTAAAGCATGGATTGTATGTACTGCATGCCAGCGGCGATGATCTATTCACACTCACCGAACCAAAAAACAGAATGGTGCTGTAAAAAGACACTGCCTTGAACGAATATGTCATAATTCACCATCCGAAAAAAGAAAGACATGCGACAGAAGTGATTTATTGAGAATTTTTAATATTTGCAATTAAAAAAAATTGTATTTTTGCAGTTTGTAACAAAAGAAAATACATAACATTTAAAACTTAACAACTATGAAAAAATTCTTCACTTTCGCATTGGCACTCGTACTGAGTGTAAGCTTCGCTTTCGCACAAAGCGTTAACGAAGGTCAAGTAACTATCCTGAAAACACATGTCAACGGTTTCACCATCAATGTTCCCAAAGTGGACGCCAAAACCGCCAACGCCGCCATCACCGAATACTTGGCTGACAAAGGTTTGGTTAAACCCAAAACCGAAGACAAGTACAACTCCTACAGAGCCCAGAAATTCTCATACATTGGAGACGGCACTTACGACATTTTCGTCAAAGCCGTTCAAAAAGGCAAAAAACAGGATGTTTCTACCGACATCATCTTCATCTGCAGCTTAGGTAACATGAACGTTGTTTCATCATCAAATAACGCCACTGCTGCCAGCAACATCAAGAATATCGTTTCAAAATTCCCCAGGGCAATTGAAAAATATCAGTTGAAACAAAGAATCGAAGAAATAAAGAAAGAAATCGAAAATGCCAACAAGGAAAAAGAAAAAACTGACAAAGAAATTCAGAAACTGCAAGAACAAATCACAAAGGCTACCGAAAAGCAGGACGCTCTGAACAGACAATTGGAACAAGCCAACACCATGTTGAGAAACTTCACCATTGACTAATCATTTCTTTAAACCATAAAAAAAGCGACTTGAACAGTCGCTTTTTTTGTTTTTAAAAGAATCGATTCGAAAGAGCTATACATCAGTCTGACGCTTTCGGAAAAAATATTTCTGTCAATGGCATTCTATACTACCATTAAAAGTTATGTTTTGCCTCTCTATTTTTTCGGACTTACGCAATGTGTCACTACAAAAAATTTATTTGTCTGTGTGTAATTCGAGGATTTTATGTAAATTTGCATTTATTATCCAAATAAAATTTTCATCTTAAATAAATCCTATGAAGAAACTCTACATCATTTTAATGGCAGCCTTCTGCATGATGGCAATCAGCTGTAAACAGCAAGAGAAGAAAACCAATATGAATTACCGTCCCCTGGGCAACACGGGGCTGATGGTCAGCGAGATCAGCATCGGCTGCGGTGGCTTTGAGAAAATCGACAGCGCCGCCTCGCTAGAAATGATGACCATGGCACTCGACAGCGGTATGAACTATATCGACCTGTACGACGCCAACCCCAAAACACGCTCCAACATCGGCTACGCTTTGCAAGGACGACGCGACGAAATGATCATCCAAGGCCATATCGGCTGCATTTTCAAAGACGGCCAGCACTGCCGCACCCGCGACGTGGAAGAAGCCAAACAGGGCTTTGAAGATATGCTGGCACGCCTAAGCACCGACCATATTGAGGTGGGTATGATACATATCGCCGACAGCCATGAAGAATGGGAAGAGCTGGAAGGAAGCCCCTTCCTCGAATACGTGTTCCAACTGAAAAAAGAAGGGAAAATCCAACATATAGGCATCAGCAGCCATAATGCCGAAGTGGCGCTGCGTGCCGCCAAGAGTGGCTGGATCGAAGTCATCATGTTCTCTATGAACCTCGCTTTTGACCGCTTGCGCGGAGGAGCTATCCCATGGGAAAAGGGTGCCATGGACAACCTGCAGGCTGGCATCGACCCCGTACGAGTGGAACTGTACGACTACTGTACCACTCACAATATCGCTATTACCGTAATGAAAACCTTGGGCGGTGGCGGAAAACTGCTGGATGCCAAAACCTCACCCCTTGGTGTGGCCTACACACCCGAACAGTGCATTGCCTACTGTCTGGCAAAACCGTGTGTCAGCACCTGCATTCTCGGCATTGACAACCTCGACGAGTTGAAAGCCGACTTGCACTGGATGCATGCCACCGACACAGAGAAAGACTACACCACTGTAAGCAAACAGGAACAAGCCAAGGCCGATGGAGACTGCACTTACTGCAACCACTGCTCGCCTTGTAGCATGGGTATTCCCATCGCAAAAGTAAACGAGCTGTTGGACAAAGCCGAATTAGAGGGACTCACTCCCGAATTGCAAGCCCAATACAATGCGCTGCCGCACCATGCGGGCGAGTGCACCCACTGCGGAGCATGTCTCAGCCGCTGTCCTTTCGAAGTTGATATCCCTTCAAAAATGGACAAAGCCAAGGAAGTGTTTGGCAAATAAACAAAACCAAATAATTCAAGCCTATCAGCCATAAAACAAGAAACTAATCATCCATCATCATTTCAACAACAAAAACCAAAATCATATCATGAAAAAAATAATGTTTATCCTTTGTGCAGCAATGATGCTCGCAGCTTGTAACAATACCGAGAAACAGTTGCGTGAACGTGCCACTGAGTTATGCAAATACATCCCCGACCATGAGTTGTTGGAACAGTCGAAAAACTATATGACTGAAGATTTTTACGCCGTGTTGGACACTATGTTCAATCATCTGCCCGCACACGAAGCCATGGACCACGAATGGCTCTACTATTTTGTGACTGGCAACGGAGGCACCATTGCTGACTATGAGGTGGTTAAAGTGGAGCAGACCGATGACACACACGCCATTGCGACCATCAATGTACGACAGAAATGGGAAGATGGTTCTTTCGATGAAAACAGTGATATCGAAGAGCACCGTCTCTACATGGAGAAAGTGGATGGCAAATGGCTTATGAGCGATTTTGACGAGCACAAGGCCGACTGCATCCGTTACATTGAAATCAACCGTCAAGAGCAAGCCTTGCGCAAAGTGATAAGCGACTATTTGGTAAAAGAAATCGGAGCGAATTATTCACAGGGCGAGCTGTGTGTTCCCGTATTGATGATGGTGGCGGAAAAAAAGTCAGACTCCTTGTATGCCAATGTGTTCGGTGATTTCTGGATTTTTTGGTACAATATTTCCGGTGACACCCTCAAGACTGTTTCAGGGGGCAATCATTCTGGTTGCATGACCCTTCTCGAAAGCGGCAACAACCTGTCTGTGACAGATTTTGAGCAGACCGTTGACGGTGCTGGCAACGAGTTAAGCGCCAAGCGTATTTTTGGCAAGCATTATGAGATTTATCAGAACATGCATTCTAATGAGGACGTCCGCGAAGCTGTCCGCCAGGAGCAACTGAGCGAATATGTTCATCGCCACGGACTCCCCGTCCACTACTACCAAGATTTCGGCTGGCCCGCTGTGAAATTACAGTAAAGAATTATAAGTAGAATTATCAGAGTCGCCGACAACGCTCCTACAAGTGCGTCATTCACCCCGACCACAAAATCCAGATTATCATTCAATGAATGCCACTCTTCACACTCCTCCCTTAAATCAAGCTCTTCTGCAATACATTGAGCAGCAGATTATTCCGCTGTACGACCATTTTGACAGGGCTCATCAGCGTGACCACGTCCAGATGGTAATCAAACAGAGCATGGAACTTGCCAAACAATTGGACGTAGATGCAGAAATGGTTTTCACAATTGCCGCCTATCATGATGTGGGGCTTTGCGAAGGAAGAGAACGGCACCATCTGGTTTCCGCACAGATGTTGTTAGCAGACACCGAACTAAGTAAATGGTTTACAACAAGCCAATTACAAACCATGGCCGAGGCCGTAGAAGACCATCGCGCCTCTTCCGACCATGCACCAAGAAGCCTGTACGGACGTATTGTTGCGGAAGCCGACCGCTTTATTGAGCCTGACACCATCATCCAACGCACCTTGCAATACGGCCTCGAACATTACCCAGAACTGGACAAAAGAGGACATTATGAACGGATGATGCAGCACCTGCACGAGAAATATGGCCGCAATGGTTACCTGAAACTATGGTTTGACCATTCGCCCAATGCCGAACGTTTGGAAAAATTACGACAAATAATTGATAATGAAGTAATTTTGAAAGAAAAGTTCGAGGAATGGTTTACTTCATTGCACTGACAATAAGGATAAAACATGCTGACCATTCACCATCTTCGTCACTGGTATGAGCCAAAATTGCCCCATGCGGTGTTCATCAATGGACAGTTTGTCGGAATGATGAAGGATCACGATATGCGTATTGAGATGCCAGCAGGCAGCTATAGCTTAAAGGTACAATTTGGAGGACTTATTCCTTTGGGGAAAAGCGGTAAAAGTATCGATTTGTCAGTATCTTCAACGGAGCAGATAGAGGTACCGCAGGGGAAAGACGTTCTTTGCAAATTTCACGATCGCGAAAGGCTGTGGAATATTCTGTTCGATATTGACCTTGTGGTCTGGATAGTCTCGCTATTTGTCACCATGCCCCCGCTTTACAAGATAATTTCCGATGTTTTTTTCGTCATCTGGCTGGTGCGACTAATTATCATCAGAAAAAGATATTACAAAATAACAATATGATGAAAAGGAAACTTTTAGCTTTATTTTTATTGCTGGCATGTTGCCTTATGAATGCCGAAGCCACCGAACCCGTCAAACTGCAAAGTCCCGACGGGAAACTGGAACTTAGTTTCGAGCTCAAGGATGGTGTTCCATACTATGCTCTCAACCGGGTCGGCAAACCCGTGGTCTTGCCCTCCAAGATGGGCTTTACGCTCGAATGGCGCGATGACCTGGCTCACGCTTTTGTACTTAAAGACAAGACTTACAGTAGTTTTGATGAGACCTGGGAACCCGTATGGGGAGAAGAGGCCAAAATCCGCAACCATTACAACGAGATGCTCGTTACTTTGGAGCAACCCATTGGCAGTGTGGAAAGCATGGATGGTTCTACAAAGAAAAAACCAAGCGTTATGCAAATCCGCTTCCGTCTATACGATGACGGTCTTGGCTTCCGCTACGAGTTTCCGATGGAAAATGCACTTGTCTGCTTCTGGTTCAAAGAAGAGTTGACCGAGTTCGCCATGGCTGGTGACCATACAGCATGGTGGATTCCCGGGGACCTCGACACACAGGAGTACAACTATACGGAATCAAGACTATCGGAAATCCGCGACTTATGGGAGGCAGGCCACAAGGACGGTGGCTGGCCATGGACCTCATTCTCAAACACTGGTGTACAGACGGCCCTACAAATGAAAACCGACGACGGCTTGTATATCAACATCCACGAAGCCGCCACCCTTGACTATCCAACCATGCATCTTGATTTAATTGTTGACACCTTGAAAACAGGATTACCGGAACATTCCGGCATCAGCTATCCTGCAAGTCAACAAACCGACAACATAACATACACCTTTCATGCTTGGTTGTGCCCCGACGCGGCAGGCTACAAAGGCCGTATGCAAGCCCCTTGCCACACCCCTTGGCGCACCGTGATGGTCTGCGAAAAAGCTACCGATGTGCTTGCCTCGCGACTCATCCTCAACCTCAACGAGCCGTGTGTTCTGGATGACGTTTCCTGGATTCACCCTGTGAAATACATGGGTGTTTGGTGGGAGATGATTTCTGACAAAAACTGCTGGTCCTATACCAATGATTTCCCCTCCGTCAAACTCGGCGAGACCGATTATTACAAGGCAACACCCCATGGCCGTCATGCCGCCAACAATACCAACGTGCGCCGTTATATCGACTTCGCGGCCGCCAACGGCTTCGACGCCTTGCTTATCGAAGGCTGGAATATCGGCTGGGAGGACTGGTACGGCAAACAGAAAGAGTTCGTTTTCGACTTCCTCACTCCCTATCCCGACTTTGACCTACCCGCCCTCAACAAATATGCCCACGAGAAAGGGATCCGTCTTATCATGCACCACGAAAGCTCCGCTTCCACAGTAAATTACGAACGCTGGATGGAGAAAGCCTATACCTTGATGAACCAATATGGCTACGATGCCGTCAAAAGCGGTTATGTGGGCACCATCATCCCCTTTGCCGAAGGCCACTACAGCCAGCCCATCAACAACCATTACCACTATGCCATTGTGGAAGCTGCCAAACATCATATTATGGTAAATGCCCACGAAGCCGTAAGGCCGACAGGCTTATGCCGCACATGGCCCAACATGATTGGTAACGAAAGTGCCATGGGTACCGAATTCAGAGGCCGCATCATGCCAGGACACACCACAATCTTGCCATTTACCAGACTGCAAGGAGGTCCGATGGACTATACTCCTGGCATCTTTGAACCGGACATGAGCAAGAATGCCCCTTGGAGCACCGAAAAAATGCGCATCACAATATGCAATCAATTAGGTCTTTACGTCACATTTTACTCACCTTTGCAAATGGCCGCTGACTTTCCGGAACATTATGAGCCTTTCATGGATGCCTTCCAGTTTATCAAAGATGTGGCCGTTGATTGGGATAAAAGTATCTACCTGGAAGCTGAACCAGGCGCATACATCGTGACCGCCAGACATCCGAAGACTTCCACTTTGAACAAGGCAGCCGAAGGACTGGCACAACTTGCCGACGGCAAAAAAAATGTCATCAACAGCGTCACACGCTTCGTTTATGCCATCCCCGATACAGCACAACTTACCACCGACGAACTACAACGGTTAACACCCCGTGATGTGTGGTATGTGGGTGGTGTCACTGATGAAAACGCCCGTGAAGTGACGGTCAAACTGGATTTCCTGCAACCTGGCATGAAATATGAAGCCACCATCTACGCTGATGCTCCTGATGCCTGCGGGCTACCCGATGATTCAGAATTCAAAACTCAAAATTCAGAATTCAAATATAATCCTCAAGCCTATACCATTACAAAGAAGAAAGTCACTTCTAAATCGGCACTTAAACTCAAAATGGCACCTTGCGGTGGCTTTGCCATATCATTGCGGGAAAAGTAATCTACATTCTGACAAAGAATATGCCATCTGGACTAGGAAAAGTAGCTTTGCAAGAAATGGTCAGGCACATCAACCCCACAAGCAGCCATGCACACTGCTATAGACAACTAACAAAATATGCTTGTCTGTGTATAATTCAGGAATTTCATGTAATTTTGCAAACAATTTTTACATGATATTAATATCAAGAGAAGAATCCCATACAATGAAAAAGACAGTTACTATCATCGTGTTGAGTTTAATACTTTCTGTGACATGCAATGCCCAGAATACCATAAAAAGGGTTTATAATGAAGAAATTAACCCGTTGGAACAAATTGACAATGCGATAGCCCAAGCCAAAAGTTCCGACAAGTTCGTGGTCTGCCAGCTGGGAGGCAATTGGTGCCCTTGGTGCCTGCTCTTCGCCGATTTTGTGACCAAAGACAGTACCATCAGCAAGGTGATTGACGACAACTTCGTCTTTATCCATGTGAACTACAACCCACGCGTGACAGCGGACAAAGACAAAGCGCAACAGAACGCCAAACTGCTGCAACGTCTGGGCAACCCTTCCCGCTTCGGCTACCCGGTTTTCATCGTTCTTGACGAGAAAGGCAAGGTGCTCCATATCCAAGATTCGAGTTTTCTGGAAGAAGGCAAAGGCTACAATCAAGAGAAAGTGCTACGTTTCTTCAAAAACTGGACACCCAAAGCCGTAAAAGGCTCAACAAAATAAGCAAAACAGCACCCAATAACGTATTTCTTACCATGGAGAATATCACTTTCTACGAAATCTGCGGCATGATGGCCAGCATCTGTATGATTTTAGGCTACCTGCCCCAAGCTATCCGCACCATCCGCACGCGAAAGACCGATGACATTGCCCTTCCGACCTTTCTCATGATGGGTGTTGGCGCTATTTTCTTTATGCTGCAAGGTATCTTGCATAAACCTGATATCATCTGGTCACTCTTCATCACCAACCTCATCACTGCCACTTGCAGCTGCATTGTTTTCGGCATTAAAATCTACAACGACTATTTCAAAAAAAACTAATGTCACGGGAAAAAGAACTATACAAGGTAACTTTGATTGGCACAGCAGGCAATATCGCCTTGCTCAGCTTTAAATTTGTGGCCGGCATTCTTGGCCATAGTGCCGCCATGATTGCCGATGCGGTGCACTCACTGTCCGACTTCCTCACCGACATCATCGTGCTTATCTTCGTCAATATCAGCTC
>CACXXY010000059.1 GCA_902771655.1 uncultured Bacteroidota bacterium
CGAAGCTCTGAAAAAAATTGTTGACGAAGCTATTCATAACGAAAAAAACAAAACAGCATGAACGCACAAGTCTTTATTTTAGTTTACCTCTTGCCATGCTCCATTGCCCTGATGGTACTATGGCTGTGCTATCGACTGTTATTCGTCAATAGCAAGAGTTTTCAGTTCAACCGCTTTTTCCTGCTGACGGCCATGCTGTTCGCCCTTGCGCTGCCCCTCTTGGGCACCCTGTTCAGCCACAGCCCTGCCCTTGCCGAAAGTACCCAAGAGCAATGGTTCTCCAACATCTTCATGCTGAACGAAATCACCATCACCCCCAACGGCATATCCCCGGAAGGGCAAGCAGCAGCAAGCAACATCGCCAATCCTGCCAACCCAAATCTCAGTCTATGGCAAATAATTGGCATTCTGTATCTTGCAGGAGTTATCGTAAGTTTTCTAATTTTCTTCACTAAAATATTGAAGATAACCATTTTAACCCTTCGCTCTCCCAAAGAAAAAAGGGACGGTTATACCCTGGTTTACACACATTGCGACAACGATGCCTTTTCTTTCCTGCATTACGCTTATTTTCCCGATAAAAACATATCTCCTGATATCCTCCGACATGAGTTGAGCCATATCAACCAGCATCATTCCATCGATATCCTTTTTACAGAATTAATGATGATACTGCAATGGTTCAATCCATTTATCTATCTGTATAAAAAAGACTTACAACTGATTCATGAATATGCCGCCGACCATGAAGTACTTCACGGAGGCGCTGACAAAGGAAAATACATGTATCTGATTTTACAGCAGTGCACGGCCGTCAATTTCAGCGACATGAGCAACAATTTCAATTTATTATTCACCAAAAAAAGAATCAAGATGATTACAAGTAACGAAAAGACCAGACGTCTCTGGTGGAGGCTACTGGTCATCATGCCTGTATTAGCGGCGTTGTTGGTCGCCAGCCCCAAAGTGACGGCACAGGGACAAACAGTCACTGAAAATTCTTCCACAAAGGGAATGGACCCTGTCCAACTCATTGATGACTACGGTGTTCCGCAATTCGAAAATACTATAATTAATAACGAAGACGGTTCTTACCTTAAATTCGAGACTACAGAGGTTATCGACCCTGTCACAAACGAGTCGCATAAACAAATCACCATTACCAACTACAATGTCACCATTACCAACTACAATGCGGATGGCACTCTCAATGATCAAATCCAAATGAAAGAAGAGGAGAATAATGGAAATGGTATTTCCTACAGCGTTGAGCCTTTCTCTATTTCTACGGGTGAGGACAATGAAACAAAAATCAGTTCCAACGACCTCAAAGTCAAAATAACTTTTCCCGCAGAAGAAAAGGACAGCGTTTACAACAAACCCGAAGTGATGCCTGAATACCCTGGCGGAATGGAAGCCATGATGAAATATCTTTCCGAAAACCTCCAATATCCGGAACAGGCCAAGGAAAAGAAAATCCAAGGCAGAGTGTTGGTCTCATTTATTGTGGAAAAGAGCGGAAGTATCTCCGATGTTAAAGTCGTGAAAGGCATTGGTGGCGGCTGCGACGAAGAAGCTTTGAGAGTAATCAAAGCCATGCCCAAATGGAAACCCGGCATGCAAAACGGCAAAAAAGTCAGGGTTAGTTTCGCAATTCCAATCAGTTTCAAACTGCAATAGGAAATTTTATCAAATTTCTTCTTCAAGAAAAAAAATTCAAGAATTCAAATCTCAGGGGTATGAATATATTCTTGAGGTTTGAATTTTATATAAACGATTAAATATTAGCATTTTACAAAATAGCGGGGTAAAAAAATGAAAAGTTTTTCGTATTTTTGCAAATCTTATTAATACAACAAGCCTTCATATTTAGCAGACTTGTTTTTTTATAGAAATAGTATCGACAAAATTAATAAAACCAAAAATACTAAAACTATGAAAGAAAAACTCCTCACACTTATTTTGACTATTCTTTCCAGTCTAACCATCTCCGCACAAACCACTTATTTCGTCTCCAACAGTGGAGATGACAGCAACAACGGACTTTCATGGGCTACGGCCAAAGCCACCATCAACGGAGCTATGGCTCTAATTACCTCACCGAACAATGACTCTGTATTTGTGGCGGTGGGCACCTATCCTGCCTGCACCATCAAGAGCAGCACGCATGTGTATGGTGGTTTTGCCGGAACAGAGAGCCACCTTTATGAGCGGCAGGCCCTCACTTACGGCATTGCTTCCGACAGCTCGAGCTCTGTTATCGACGCACAGCACAGCAACAATTATGCGGTTTCCATCAATGGCTACATGTACTACAACAACTCCTACAATTGCAGGCCTGTCGATTTTGACGGTTTTTATGTGAAAGGTGGCAATCAATATGGTGTTTACAGCGAAGCCAACAACACCTATACTATTTCCAATTGTACCATGACCGACAATGCATGCGGTTTGTATCTGGGGATGTCTTATAGCAATTCATACTATCAAGCCACATTCAAAGTATCTGATTGCAAGATTTCAGGAAACACCACCAATGGCGGTGTAAGCATGTATAGCGGTGGACAAACCTACGGTGCCACTTACGAATTCACAAATTGTGTAATCACAGAGAACACTGGCTCTGTGTTCGGTGGTATGAGATTCAACGCAGCTTATATAGTACCCTACAGCACCATCATCGTCAACAACTGCGATATCACAAAGAACACCGCTTCCGGGCTGAACGCCAAGGCAGGAGGCATCCTTACACAGAGCAACAATTTCTCATACAACCAAACGAGGAATGAATGGAGAATCATCAATTCGCGTATCATCGACAACATCGTTTACACCACAGCCTCCACAGCCAGCAGTGAAGACTATCGACCTTACATTGCCGGCGGTATCAGCATTTACACCCATAGCACCCACATCATTGGCAGTGTGATTGCCAACAACAGTGCAATTTCCACTGAAGGAATTGATGTGACAGGCGGAGTGGTAACGTATGCCAACGGATCGACGTCAAGTTCCTACACTGGCTATCCTGTAGGACGATTAAATATGACCAACTGCGTGGTGACCAACAATTTGGCACAGACCACTAACACCAGCGGAACCGGTGGTATCCGTACCACCAGAGCGGCGACCGTCAAGAATACGGTGGCAGTGAACAACAAACGCGGCGGTGAAAACTCCAATTTATCATGGTCCAACAATTATACTCTCCCCTACACTTATTGCGCATGTCCAACGAACCCAGACAATATTTTCGCCGCTGACAGCACCAACATTGTGTTGGACTCATTGACACAACCAATGTTCGTTGCACCATCGTCTATGGTAGGTGCCAACACCATTTCCACAGATTACTCGAATCTCAATGCCGACTGGCACGTGCAGCCTAATTCTCCCTTAGTGGATGCCGGTGACCCCAATACCGCCTTCATCACCTACCTGCCCGACACCGACATGGATGGCAACCCCCGTATTTTCAATAATATTGCTGACATAGGAGCCTACGAGTGTACGCAAACCACCATGAGCCAGGCAATTATCTGGAACCAAACGTTATCCGCCACTTTAGGAGATGCCCCCATCAAACTGACCGCCACCGCTACATCTGGTTTGCCTGTGAGTTATAGCAGCAGCGATGAAACCATTGCCTATCTCAGTAATGACACGCTGTTCGTCGTTGGTGTGGGTGCAGCCCTAATCACGGCCTCACAAGCTGGCAGCACCTTGTATCAACCCGCCGCGGATGTGAGCCTCATCCTGAATGTGTCCGCCCCTGTCCTTGACCAAAGCATCAGCTGGAACCAAACCCTGACCGCCAATATCAATGATGGCACGTTGGAATTGACGGCTACTGCTTCGTCAAGTTTGCCTGTAAGCTATACCTGCAGTGATGAGAATATCGCTATCGTCAACGGCAATGTCCTCACCTTGTTAGGAGTTGGGCAGGCCGTCATCACCGCCTCACAGGCTGGCAATGCCTATTATCATCCTGCTCCTTCAGTGGTTAAAATACTGACCGTGAATGAAGCTGGCGGTGAAGAACCTCAACCGCAAACAATTTCTTGGGAGCAAAATCTTTCCGTGAACTTATCAGATGGAATGCTAACCCTATCAGCCACCGCTTCGTCGGGCTTGCCAGTTAGCTACAGCTGTAGTGATGAAAATGTGGCCATAGTTAATGGCAATATCCTTGTTCTCACAGGTGTGGGCCAAGCTATTATCACGGCAAGCCAAGCTGGCAACGACAACTATCTGCCAGCACAAAATGTGATGAAAGTGCTGAATGTTACTGAAAGTACTCCTATCATGCAAGAGCAATCCATTTCATGGAATCAGGAATTAAATGTCATTTTGAGCGACGCTTATCTTGTGCTTACTGCTACCGCCACATCGGGACTACCAGTAAGTTACACTTGCAGCGACGAGAATGTAGCCACCGTCAATGGCAGCGTACTATTGCTCATGAATGCGGGACAAGCCATCATCACGGCCAGCCAGTCAGGCAACGACAATTACTATCCAGCTCAGAATGTCATGAAGATTTTGAATGTTTCCCAGAACAGCATAGGCGAAACCCAGTTAATTGACGCTACCATAGGGCCAAATCCCACATCAGGGGTGATCAATGTGCAATTAACAATGAATAATGAACAATTGACAGGAACGAAAATCCAAGTATTTGATATCTATGGCAAAGTATTGATAGAAAACAAAATAGAAGACTCGAACTTTACTATTGATCTGACGGAATATCCCAATGGCATGTATTTTATCCGCTTGTATTTAGACAATGGGCAAAGCTCTACATTAAAAGTGATAAAGTCTGCGTGATTTTTTCGGCGGCGTGGCCGTCGCCATACAAAGATGACGGGAAAATCATCTGTTGTGACAAACTTTGCTGGACACAATGGATGATTTTCTCTTTTGTTGTGCCGGCCAGGACATTCACATCCTGCTGTACCAGCTCCACCCATTCGGTTTCGTTGCGCAAAGTGACACACTGCTTGCCAAAGAAATACGCCTCTTTCTGCAAGCCTCCACTATCGGTCAGCACTAAACGGCAATGCTGCAAAAGATACAGCATTTCGAAATATCCCACCGGCGCAATAAATGTGATATTGGAATGGTCAAAATCATAACTCAATTCTGCCAACTTAGACCGAGTGCGAGGATGCAAAGGCAATACCAGCTGCATGTCTTGGGCCAAAGTTTCCAGCGCCGCAAAAATCGAGAGTAGTGCTTCCGGATGATTGGTGTTTTCGGCCCGATGCACACTGGCCAATAAAAATTCCCGACCTAAATCAAACTGTGGTTTCCGTGCTGATGCCGCATAAAACAAGGCCGCATCATACATCACATCACCCGACAGAACTATCTTATTTTTTTGATTATCAATATTTTCCTTCTGAAGATTTTCCACTGCTGTTTGGGTCGGACAGAAAAGCACATCACTCAAACGGTCAGTCTCCATGCGGTTGTGTTCCTCAGGCATTTCCATATTGTAGGAACGCAGTCCCGACTCAACATGTGCCAATTTTATGCTCAAGTTCTTCGCTGTTCTGGCCCCTGCCAAAGTGGAATTGGTATCCCCGAAAACCACCACAAAATCAGGCTTTTCTTGAAGTAACACAGGTTCCAGCCGTTCCATCATCAGGGACGTCATATCGGCATTCTCCAAATTGTTAACTCCCAAGTTGTATTTGGGTTGCGGAATGGACATTTCCCGGAAGAACAGCTCCGACATATTATCATCGAAATGCTGTCCAGTATGTACCAGCACCTCTTGCACATCGGACATCGAGGCCCACTGTCTGCTTACCACCGCCGCCTTCACAAACTGGGGACGCGCCCCCACAATCGACACTATCTTTTTCATGTTCAACTATTTTGAATTTGTGAGGACAACCACAGCAAATCGTCCTGGTAGGTGATTTTTCTATTTTTAGACTCTCCTTCCACTATCACAACTGGCTCTTCCGGTAAATAACGAAGCACCACTCCGCTGTCATCAGTGGGATTGAAACACGCATCCTGAAGACCCAATTCGAAAGCTCGTTGAATAGTTTTCACACTGAAGGCCTGTGGGGTTTGGGCATAATACATTTCCTTACGTGGAGGTATGTCAGCGATATGTTTATTATCAAAAGAATGAAGTACGGTATCGCTGGCTGGCACTGCCACCACCGCCGCATTGGCATATTGCATGTTTTCCAACACTTTGGTAATCACGGCTGTGGAAACCAAAGGTCTGGCCGCATCGTGAATCAGCAGGATGTCATCCGGATTATCCCCGTATGCCTGGATAGCGGCCAATGAGGACTGGTAGCGTTCCGCTCCTCCCTGCAACACTTTTTTCCACTTGGAGTACAAGCCGCTGTCTCTCAAATCGTTCATCAGCGGCAAATACGCCTCAGAGGTCACCACGGCGATTTCATCTATATCGGGGTGTGCCTGAAAAGTGGCCAAAGAATACTCAATGACCAATTTTCCATTGACCTCCACAAACTGCTTCGGGGTTTCCATGTCCATCCGCTTGCCGCTTCCCGCCGCCAAAATCACCGCAATGTTCATACTATCAATATTTTATATTCAGAAAAAACTGAATAATTATATTTTGCAAAAATACGGAAATATTTGCTGTGCAAATTAGATATTTAAAAAATGGTGTTCCAATCTAAAATTCACGGAATAAATGTACCGAAGGCACAATATCCTCTTAACCCCGTACAAGCACGATAGTGCGCAGTGTGGGGTGATGAAGATGAGTGTATGGTATGCGTACCGAATAAATGGTAGAACTTGCAAAGTTACATTAAATTCTCAAATTATAAACAAAGCGCTGAAGATTTTTCAACCTTACAGGTCGGAGTTTTTGCACAACCTATCTGTTCAAAAATCAAATATAGATATATTTTTATCAATTTTTTTCAACAAATTAGTTTTATAATAAAAATTTTATTATCTTTGCAGCGTAAAAAATTCAGCATCAGAAGGTAAATACATTGTCTTCGATGACATAATACTAAATCAATAAAATTATGAACGATAACACATTACAACAACTCAACCCCTCATGGTCGGAATTACATGCCATGATTCTTGCCACTTCAGAACAGATGAAAGAAACTGACCGTAGGATGCAAGAGACTGACCGCAGGATAAAAAAAATTCATGAAGAAACTGAACGGTGTCTAAAGGAGACATACGAAAAAACAGAAAAGCAGATACAGGATATCAATAAGAATTACGGAGGCTTCACAAATGAATTCGGCAAAATGGTAGAGGACCTATGTAAGCCTGCGGCATTGGAAATCTTCAAGAAGGAAGGAATCGGCATAGATCACATTTATGAAGGCCCCCGCCACGGGAGGAAAGAAGAGGAAGAGATTGAGGTTGATGTGCTATTGTGCAACAAAAAAGAGGCTGTAGCCGTAGAGGTGAAAACCACTTGCTTCAAAAAGGACGTGGATTACTTTCTCAAACAGATGAAGCATTTCAAGGAAATATTCCACGAGTTCGAAGGAAAGACGATTTATCTGGCTATTGCCGCTATGCGTTTTGCCAATGGCTCCGACAAATTTGCGTTACGCAATGGCCTATACGTGCTCTCGCCCCTCAGCGACGGGATGTTTACCCTGGGAAAGCCCCATAATAGGAAGGAGTACTGATGCCAACTTCCCTCGTGCGTAGCATGACTCTCCCATATTACCTCATTGGCACATTAGCACATTGTTAATTTGCTTATTCACTAATTTGCTCATTTACAAATTATTTTTCGTACCTTTGCAGGCATGAAAAAGCTATTTATTGAAACCTACGGATGCCAGATGAATGTTGCTGACAGTGAAGTTGTTGCAGCAATACTGTCTTCCGAGTATCAGATTTGTGACGACATCAAAGACGCCGACCTGATTCTGATTAACACCTGCTCGGTACGCGACCATGCCGAACAGCGTATCCGCAAACGCCTTAACGAGTTAGGCTTTCTGAAAAAGAAAAAGCCCGGTCTTCAAATCGGACTCTTAGGCTGCATGGCCGAACGTGTCAAAGAAAAACTGCTGCACGAGGAAAGTGCATTGGACTTCATCGCCGGGCCTGACGCCTACCGCAGTCTGCCTACCCTAATACAGGAGGCTACCTTCGGCAAGACCGCTTTTAACGTGATGCTTTCCACCGAGGAAACCTACGACGACATTGATCCTATCCGTTACGACACCAACGGCATTTCGGCATTTATTTCCATCATGCGAGGCTGCAACAATTTCTGCACCTACTGCGTGGTGCCCTATACCCGTGGACGTGAACGTAGCCGCAGCTCCCAAACCATCATCCACGAGGCTCAGCAACTTATCGACCAAGGATATAAGGAAATAACCCTGTTGGGACAGAATGTCAATTCCTACCGTTCGGAAGAGAATGGCGAGGTGGTCAATTTCGCCAAATTGTTAGAAAAAGTGGCCCTACTCTCCCCGCAGGTGAGGGTTCGTTTCGCCACCTCACATCCCAAGGACATCTCCGACGAGCTGATTGAAACCATTGCCAAATACAACAACTGCTGCAAATACATCCATCTGCCCGTGCAGGCTGGCAGCAACACCATGCTCAAACGCATGAACCGTGTCTATACCCGCGAATATTACCTCGAACGCATCGCCACCATCAAGCGTATCATGCCCGAATGCTCTATCGCCACCGACATTATCGCCGGCTTCTGCGGTGAAACAGAAGAGGACCACCAGGCCACCCTGTCACTAATGCGTGAGGTGGGCTACAGTTCCGCTTACATGTTCAAGTACTCGGAACGAGAGGGCACCATGGCCGCCAAACGCTTCGCTGATGATATTCCTGATGAGGTCAAAGGCCGCCGTCTGGAGGAAATTATTGCCTTGCAACAGGAGTTGTCGCTGGAAAGCAACCAAAAAGACATCGGCAAAACCTTTGAAGTACTAGTAGAAGGTGCCTCCAAACGCTCTGACAATGAATATTTTGGACGCAACAGCCAGAACAAGGTCCTCATCTTCCCGAAAGAGGATTGCCATATCGGTGACTATGTAAATGTGCTAGTTCAGTCCTGCTCTCCCGCTACGCTGAAAGGCATTATCGTCAAATAATAACCTTTTGCTAAAATAACTATTCAAAATTCCACGAATCATCGAAAAATGACATTTTTCAAATCATAAGACCATGTTGCTGATTTTGAGTCCACAAACATCACCCCGGCTTGACTATGTTTGTCATGTCATTTTCGAGCGTGTCTTAGGACTGGAATACAGCATCACCGATAATGAGGAAAAATACAAGGCACATACTGATTTCAAGTTGCGCTATCTACCCAAAAGCAATATCTTGTTTGAAAATGACATCCGCAGACAAGATGAGGACTTGCTGTTGCAGGACAAGCCGGCACTATCTTTTTATCTCTTGAGCAATTATGAAGAATATTTGCCTGACTGTCCAAGAGACCAACATGGACGCATTGTGCATGAGCTGTCGTTTGTGGTGAGACACCAACTGCACAAACAAGCCACCGCGCAGCGTATCGCATTGGAATACAAAAATTTACTATCCAAGCAAAAGCCTGATTTTCAGTGGAAGGGACTTGATTACCACTTTGTTCCCACCTTTGATATTGACATAGCATACGCCTACAAAGGCAAGACCTTTTCTCATTTCTGCGGGGCTTTGGGCAAAGCTATTCTCACACTGCAATGGAACAAGGCCAAACAAATCATCAAAGCCCGTCATCAGCAGGATTTTCAGGATCCGTATGATGTGTATGATATTGAAAAACAGTTTTGTAAACAGCACCAGCTCCAACCCATTTATTTCATCCTAACCTCCTACAGAACGCAATACGACCGCAACATCTCCCCTTGTTCTCCCTATTTTTCCGACCTAGTCAAAAAACTGAAAAGCCACGCCATTATCGGTCTTCACCCATCCTATCATTCTAAAAATCAAAGTGATATCATTAAAGAGAAAAACACTTTGGAAGAAAAAGGGCAAGTAAAAATCCAATCCTCGCGGCAGCATTTCCTGAAGGTGAAATTTCCCGACAGCTTCCGCAACCTCATCGCCACAGGCATTACTGATGACTATTCCTTGGGCTTTTACGACCGCATCGGTTTCCGCAACGGAATGGCAACACCTTTCCCCTTCTTTGATGTGAAAGAAAACAAAGCCACAAATTTAATGCTTCACCCCTTGCTGCTGATGGACTCTGCGGCAGTGCAAGAATTAGGGATGGAAGAAAAATATCAAAAGGGGATTACACAACTCATCCAAGAAGTCAAAACCGTTGGCGGGGAAATGATTGCACTGTGGCACAGCAACTTCATGCCCCTTGATTCAAGGCAGCTGGAGCTGTTCAAAGAAACCTTTATGCGAATGTGCTAACAGTTTGTTCTACGCAACAGTAACAGCGGTACCTGAGGCGATAACCATCAACATGCCGTTGTTTTGTCCCAGCACTTCATAATCAAGGTCAATGCCGACCACAGCATTGGCACCCTTGTCGGCAGCACGTTGCGCCAGTTCTCGCATGGCAGTGTCACGGGCTTTCATCATTTCATCCTCGTAAGATTCAGACCGTCCACCCACAAAATTACGGACTCCGGCAAAGAAATCCTTCACAAAATTAATACCCATAATGACCTCGCCGAACACGACGCCATGATAATTCACTATCTGTTTTCCCTCTACAGTAGGAGTTGTGGTTAAAATCATAATATTATTTTTTGATAATCAACATATTAAATTTACTTTGAATAGAACATTATAGCCTCTTGCAAAGCCTTCAGGCAAACTGGGCAGAAACGGTTGTACATGATTTTATGCATGGTACAATCTATAGCAGGACGATAAACTCCTTCAGCCACATAGCCGCCACCTTCGAAGACACCTACCTTATTCTCGTAATTTTTCGTGGTTGGGGTCGGAATTGGAGTTCCTTCTTCCAACATATCCTTCCATTTGGAATCAAAATCTACCAACGTGGTCAAATTCGGTTCCACAGGCTCCACTCCCTCTGGATAGAAATCACGGACACTCACTTCCGAAGTGTAGTACTCGTCGGCCAGACCGCCAATCAAGTGGCCCATTTCATGTACAATCACATAGTCGGAAGACTGTCCCACATTGTTCACCGTACAATAGAAATTATATATGCCACCACCACCATATTTACCACTGTTACAAATTATTACGATATAATCGTACGGAGCGTCATCGGCAATTTCATTCATCTTCCAAACTCCTAAACACATCAGGTAACGATCCACATCAATCACATTATAGCTACAATTCAACAGGGTTTTCTTGTATATATTCCGATTGGGGTTGGTAATACCAGACTCTTCCGAATAAGCTTCTATTGCTCTGATATTCACATGTTTACTCATTTCCTTATACGGAGAGCAATTCATGATATAGGAAGTAAACTTCTTGAAATCCCCTTGCATTTTCTTCTTGTCGGCCTTGGCATAACCATCAGGAATAAAGAGAATATCGACGGCGTCATCGGTTTTTCCGCCGATATGCAGTTTTTTCACCTTATATTCTTTGGTCATTTTGTCGTAAGCCGTGCTTTGTGGATCAAACACGCCCTGATACAATTCAGTAGGCTCATTATAACGGTTATAGCTGGTGAATTTATACTTCACCATCATTTTTGGCATGGGCATACGCACGCATTCCTCAAAAATGCCGATCTCCTTTTCCCCCTTCTCGGTGGTACGGTATTCGTTGAACAAGCAATCGTAGCTATGGCTGTATATCAGCTGGCCGGAAAGGGCATCGAAGACCTCAAAAACGACGCCTCCAAGCCTCTTTGGTTCCACCAAATGGCTCACGGTTCCATCCCATTGTCCACCAACATGGCAGTTCACCACCTCGATTTTTTCCGTGCGGCTGTCGCCAATGTGTTTATAGTCGATACGGACCGTCTTATTTTCAAAATATTGTTCGAAATTTTGGGCGGAAATGGTAAATGTCAAACAGAGGAGCAATGTTAAAAACAAATATTTTTTCATGATGTTATTGATATTGAATCCCTGACGGGATAGAAATGTTTGGTGATGATTTTATAATCTATTGATATTGAATCCCTGACGGGATAGAAATGTTTGGTGATGTTTTTATTATCTATTGATATTGAATCCCCTACGGGATAGAAATGCTTGGTGATGATTTTATAATCTATTGATGTTGAATCCCTAACGGGATAGAAATGTGGGACAAATGATTGATTATTTCTGGATTAAATAAAGGATATTTCCGTCTTTGTAATACAAATCGTTTCTATACTGAATGTAGCCATTATCACCGACAAAGCAAGTATAATATTCAAAATAAACCGGCATCTTTTTTTCCAAATTGACACGCGTCGGGCGTATTTTCCGGTAGAACTTTTTCAGTTCATCCGAAAGCTTATCATAGTATTCTTCTTCCTTCTCCGTCCTTTTCTCCAAAAATTCCTCTCCTTCTTCAGTGGTCGGCGCATTTCCCACGATAATACTCAGTTCCTCCTGTTTTTTTTCATCGAAACCATTCAAATCGTAAATAACCTTGGCCAACTCAAACGGATTTTGCACACGCACACAGCCATGGCTCAACGCTCTCACTCGCTTTTTGAAAGCCCCTTTGTTGTTGGTATCATGCAGATAAACGGATTCAGGATTCGGAAAATCGAACTTGACCAGTCCCAGGGCATTATGTCTTCCGGAAGACTGGAACAGCCGGTATGGCAGATTACCACGACGCAACTTGCTCCAATCTATAGTATCGGGCTGCACATATTTCCCATTTTTGCGGTTGACGATATACAAATCTTCCTTTTTTATCACTTTCATATTATCCTTCACTAATTTCGGATAATACTCATCCCTTGTGATCGTATGAGGGATATTCCACTCCGGATTTAGCACCACAGTATTGATTTCGCTGTACAACAAGGGTGTTTCCGCCTTGAACGGCAACACTATGCCATTCTTATGCCGACTGTCAACTCCCGCAGGATTCTGGGTACGGCCACAGCAGACATTGGTTTTAAAAACTCTTTCTCCCTGATAATAAGCGCATAGGGTAAAATCTGGCAAATTCACCGCCACATAATTTTCCCCCTTGGCAGGCAACACTTTCCAGCGCATACGTTCCATATTGGAAATCAATCTATCCGTGTAATAACTGATTGGCCGGTTCAGCTTTTCTATGGTCTCCACATCCGTTTTGTCACTCTCCGGAATAGCGTTATTCACCCGGAAGAGATTGACAGCCGCCAACACCTCATCGGTCAAGGTATCGGTTTCCTGCACTGTCTGCAGAAGTTCTCCCGTCAGATGCAATCGCTGGCAGAGCAAACGCACCGCCGGATTACGCTGACCCAAGGAGATTTCTTTTTCGGGAATTTTCGGCAATACCGTATCTTTCAATGGGTACAGGCGAACCAGTTCCTGCTGTAAAAGTTGATAAGATGGATCTTTTGGCACAAAAGAATTCAAGGCAGAGCTTAAATTATCAACCTGTCGCAAAGACTCTATAACAAACAGTGAATCAACTTTTTGTGTTTCATTCAGCCATTTTACTCCATTCACACGTTTGGGATCTGTCGCCCCGAAATTCATTGTGGTGGCATATCGAAGATAGGCCTCCGTAAGGTTCATCTCCAAATTGAAGAGGGCTGTATAAAGGGCTTCCGGTTCGTTTTCTATCTCCTTGTCTTTAAGCATTTTGA
>CACXXY010000060.1 GCA_902771655.1 uncultured Bacteroidota bacterium
AACGCTGCCTGAGCGACGGCTTCATCTCCTAAAAAAAGTACTTTTGACATGGTGATAAGATCTTATTATTGTGATTATTAACTCGTTAGCTTTTGCTAGTACATTCTACAAATATACAAAATATTTTAATTGGCAACTAATTTAATTAGCAAATTAGCAAATTAGTTAATGTGCAAATGTTCAGTGGTCAGTGATCAGGTGTCAGTTAGGTTGATGGTTTTTAATGTGCCAATTGTTTTAGGTAATTAGGATTTAGGAGTTGGCGTTGAATTTTGGATTCTGAATTTTGAATTCTACTCATAGCATCCCTTCAAAAAAAGTAGAGACGCAAAAACTTGCGTCTCTACAAACAAATGAATTATGAAAAGATTTACTGATTAGCGAACAACAGAGAATTTATTGTTGATAACGCCGTTTTCAGTGTTGATTCTCATCATGTACATGCCGTTGCTCAGGTTAGAGGTGCTGATAACGGTTTGGGTTCCGTTAGCGGTGAAGTCACCAACTTTCTGGCCTGAAATTGTGTAAATTTCAACATTGCTGATGTTGCTGGAAGCTTCAACGTTGATAAAGTTGTTAGCGGGGTTAGGATAAACATTAACACTTGTTTTTTCAACATTGGCAACGGAAACAGGGTCGCTATCAATGAAGAAATTGGTAACACCTAACAAGTACTCGTCAGCATCGGAGATGCATCTGATGGCGACTTGAATGTATTGGTTGGCGAATGCTGACAGGTTGATGTCCTGAGTAGTCCAAGAAGTCACTGTAACGTTAACTTCAGGAACAACCAAAGTGGCGTTATCGTATGTTTGGCCAGCACCGATTACATATACTTCAAATTTTTCAGGATAGCTTGCGCTTGCGCACATATAGTCGAATGAAGCGGCAGCATTGGCACCGATGTGGAATACGGGTGAAATCAACCAGTCGTCAGCAGCCTCAGTAGAGCTATAAGGATATACAGCATAACCACCTTCAGTATTGAATTCCCATGTGTTTTCGTCTCCGTTGTAGTCATCGATAGTCCAGCATTGGTTCAGATTTTCGTCAGAGAAATTGGTTGAATAGGGCAGTGGATTGTTGCCGCAGTCAATACCTGTACCTACAATGAGAACTGTTGCATTGGGGGCACCTGCGCTAGACAGGGTGACCATTCCGTTGTCAGTACCAGCTGTGGTAGGAGAATATTTAATATACAAAGTGCCTCCGTTTTGGGCGATGGTTGCGGTTGTGCCATAGCTGGAACCGTTTGATGAAACAGAGAAAGGAGCTGCTGTTGTTGCTGTAACACCTGCGGTGAGGTTGTAAGCTGCCACTTCGACAGTGGTTTCAGTTGCATTGCCAACGATAGCGCTCATTTCAACAGAAGTAGGAGTTGCCATAATTGTAGGGTCATCACCAGCGGGGATCATAGTAATGGTAACACCATCGTTACTGCCATTTCTTGCAACTGTGAAATGATAGATGTAATCAGCGCTGAAAACATAGTCGTCTTTACGGCCATTGTCGCCTGCTGCAATCCAGATTCTGTCGCCAGGAGTGGGGTTGGTGACACAGAAATCGTATGTGCCGGCGGGAATGGTGATGGTTTCAGTACCATCAACAACTACATTGGTTGAGCTAGCACTGCCATCAGCGTTAGTGGGGATGGTGTACTCAAAAGTGGATGCGTAATTAACTGTTGTGCTGGCGTCAGAGGTCAAAGGACCAGTTGCGGGAATGACACTTCCGTATGCTGAATGGTCAGCATCCAACAAAAGTTGGTAGCCAGAACCGTCACCCCATACATCGTGAGCTTCCAAAATGATAGTAACTTGCTGTGCTTTTACGCAGAAAGCGAAAGCAAATAATGCTACAAAAAGTGTAAAGATTTTTTTCATAAGCGTTTGTTTTTTTGGTTAATAATAAATGTTAAATGTTTTTTTCTCTTAAAAAATCTTCTTTGTTTTTTTATCATGCAAAAGTAGTAATTTTTTTTGAGAAAATATTCAGTTCTGAAATTTTTTTTGTTTTTTTTCGAAAGGAGAAAAATTTTTCAACAAAAAAAGTACAACCTTGTTTTTGCATAAAAAAAAGATGTATATTTGCAAACCTTTTGAAGTGAAATAGAAGAAGTAGAAAAAAAGATCTAATACTGCTCGCAACTACTTGATTTCACGGACTTTATAATAATGGTTGGATTGTGTCTGGTGGGTTTTATGAATGTCTGAATGTGAATAAATAGTTGCAATTTTCTTCCAAATTTGCACTATTTTGCTTTTAAATGGACAATGAAATTAACAACAAAATAATATTGAAGGGATGAAAAGAATTAAAATCACACAAGTGAGAAGCGCTATCGACAAACCATTGCGCCAGAAAAGATCATTGGAAGCATTAGGAATCAGAAAAATGCACCAGACCGTAGAACACAACGCTACCCCTCAGATTTTGGGTATCGTGAACGCTATCAAACATTTGGTAACGGTAGAAGAAATTTAATTGAGTATTAATCTTGAAATTACATAGAAGAGATGAATTTGAACAGTTTAAAACCAGCTGAGAACGCAACTAAGTTGTCGAAAAGAGTAGGTAGAGGTCAAGGATCAGGTAAAGGCGGTACTTCTACAAGAGGTCACAAAGGTGCCCAGTCAAGATCAGGTTACAGCCGCAAGATCGGTTTCGAAGGTGGTCAGATGCCTATCTACAGAATTATGCCTAAAAGAGGTTTCAAGAATATCAACCGTGTTGAATACAACGCTATCAACATCAGCACCCTTCAGAGTCTGGCCGATAACAAGGGCGTGACAGAGATCACTCCTGAAGTTTTGCAGGCTAACGGTCTGGCCAAGAAAAAATCTTTGATCAAGGTGTTGGGCAAAGGCGAGCTGAAAGCCGCTCTGAAGGTTAGCGCGCACGCCTTCTCGGAAACCGCAAAGGCAGCCATCAACAATGCTGGCGGTCAGATTACCGTGATTGGTGAGAAAGTGGAAGCTCCCGCAGCTGAATAACAATATAAATTATACTTATTTTATATCTCATGAAAAAATTTATCGAGACCATAAAAAACATTTTCAGGATTGAAGATCTGAGAAAGAGAATCCTTTATACCCTCTTTATCATCCTGATTTATCGTTTGGGAGCTCACGTGGTGCTTCCGGGTATCAACCCCGGTGCCCTCTCAGCATTCACCAAATCCGCTCAGGAAGGTCTGCTGGGTATGTTGGACCTGTTCTCAGGTGGCGCATTCTCCAATGCCTCTATCTTTGCATTGGGTATCATGCCCTATATCTCCGCCTCTATCGTTATCCAGCTGCTGACATTGGCAGTTCCTTATTTCCAGCGTCTGCAGAAAGAAGGCGAAAGCGGTAGAAAGAAACTGAACCAGATTACCCGTTACCTGACCGTGGCAGTGGTCGCTATCCAAGGCCCCGCTTATATCGCTCAGATCCAAGGCCAGTTCAGCGGCGCTATCTCCCCGACTATGCTCACTCCGGTAATCGGTCATTTGTCAGTATTCGCCCTCACCTCATTTATCCTCCTGATCTCAGGTACCCTGTTCATCATGTGGCTGGGTGAGCGTATCACCGACAATGGTATCGGTAACGGTATCTCCATGATCATCATGATCGGTATCATCGCACGTCTGCCTTTCGCACTGAAAGCAGAGTTCAGCGCTCGTATCAGCGACAACGCCGGTGGTCCTATCATCTTTATCCTCGAGTTGGTGGTGATGATGCTGATTATCGCTTTCTGTATCATGCTCGTCCAAGGTACACGCCGTGTTCCTGTTCAGTACGCCAAGAGAATCGTGGGTAACAAACAATATGGTGGTGTGAGAAACTTCCTGCCTCTGAAGGTGAACGCTGCTGGCGTTATGCCTATCATCTTCGCCCAGGCTATCATGTTCCTGCCTTTGACCTTCGTTTCTGTTACCGAACAGTCAACCCGCGGTTTCTGGCACAGCTTCATCGACTATAACGGTTGGGGATACAACATCGTGTTCTTCCTCATGATTATCCTCTTTACCTATTTCTATACCGCTATCACTATCAATCCTCAGCAGATTGCCGAAGATTTGAAGAAGAACGGTGGTTTTATCCCAGGAACGAAACCTGGCAGACAGACCGCTGAATTGATAGAAGGCATCATGTCAAGAATTACTCTTCCGGGCTCCATTTTCTTGGCTATCGTGGCCATCCTGCCCGCCATCGTGAGATTGTTCGGTGTGAACCAACAGTTCGCACAGTTCTTCGGCGGTACCTCTCTGTTGATTATGGTGGGTGTTGTTCTGGATACTCTTCAGCAGATCGAAAGCCATTTGTTGATGAGACATTACGACGGCTTGACAAAATCCGGCAGAATTAAAGGTCGCTACAGCGGCGGTGCATACTAATGAATATGTTCAACAAAATTCGCTTGAAAAGCGAAGAGGAAATTGAAATAATACAAAAAAGTTCTTTGCTTGTTGGAAAAACTCTGGCCGAAGTGGCCAAGTACATCAAACCGGGAGTCCCGTTGCTCTATCTCGACAGAATCGCGGAATCCTATATCAGAGACCATGGCGGCGTGCCATCCTTCAAAGGATACAATGGTTTTCCCGCTTCCCTCTGCCTCTCGGTGAATGATGTGGTGGTCCACGGTATCCCTAAGGAAGGAATGCTGCTCAATGAGGGAGATATCATCTCTGTGGATTGTGGTGCATACCTGAACGGCTATCACGGCGACTATGCCTACACTTTTGCGGTGGGACATGTGTCGGAAGAGAAAAGACTGCTGATGGAACGTACCAAAGAGTCTCTTTACCGTGGAATAGCTGCCGCAGTCGCGGGGAATACCACCGGTGATATCGGCCACGCCGTGCAGACTTATTGCGAGTCGTTCGGCTACGGGGTTGTCCGTGAGTTGTGCGGACATGGTATCGGCAGAAACATGCATGAGAAACCGGATGTGTGCAACTACGGCAAACCTGGCACGGGTGACAGATTGCGTGAGGGTATGGTCATCTGCATCGAACCGATGATTACCATGGGTTCGCGCAAGATCTACTGTGAACGTGACGAATGGACCATCAGAACCATGGACCATAAACCCGCGGCTCACTACGAACATCAGCTTGCCATCACCAAAAACGGTACCAGGGTTTTATCAACATACAAGTTCATCGGGGAAGTGTTGGGAACAGAAGAGAAAATATAATTGAATCAAGATATGGCAAAACAATCATCCATTGAATTAGACGGTGTCGTCATTGAATCCTTAGGAAACGCTATGTTCCGTGTCCAGCTTGAAAATGGCCATGTGATCATCGCGACTATCTCGGGAAAGATGAGACTGCATTATATCAAGATTCTGCCCGGTGACAAGGTGCAGGTGGAGGTTTCTCCTTACGATTTGACCAGAGGACGTATAACATTCAGACATAAATCATAAAAAAATAATAGAGATGAAAGTAAGAGCTTCAGTTAAAAAGAGATCGGAAGATTGCGTGGTGGTCAGAAGACACGGCGTGGTCTATGTTATCAACAAAAAGAACCCGAAAGAAAAACAACGTCAAGGATAATAAGTATTAACATTAAAAAATAGATTTTAAGCTATGGCAAGAATTGCAGGTATTGATTTACCGAAAAACAAAAGAGGCGTCATCGGTTTGACTTACATCTATGGTATTGGCCGCAGCACAGCAGCTAGTATTTTGGACAAAGCCGGTATCAGCCATGACAAGAAGGTAAATGAATGGAATGATGATGAGTTGGCAGCACTCCGTGGAATGATCAATGAAATGAAGGTTGAGGGTGCTTTGCGTTCGGAAGTTCAGATGAACATCAAGCGTCTGATGGACATCGGATGCTACAGAGGCATTCGTCATCGTATCGGTTTACCGTTACGTGGACAGAGTACCAAAAACAACGCGCGTACTCGTAAGGGTCGTAAGAAAACTGTTGCAAACAAGAAGAAAGCAACTAAGTAATTAATTGATTATCAGGAAATAGTATTATGGCAAAGAATACAAAATCAACAAAGAAAAAAGTTGTTAGAATTGATGCAATGGGCAAGGCCTTCGTTTATGCGTCGTTCAATAATGTTATCGTTTCCCTCACCAACAGCGACGGCCAAGTTATTTCATGGTCTTCCGCTGGCAAAATGGGATTCAGAGGCTCCAAGAAAAACACTCCATACGCAGCTCAGATGGCTGCCCAGGATTGCGCAAAAGTCGCATACGATCTTGGCTTGAGAAAAGTTAAGGTTTTTGTAAAAGGACCTGGTGGTGGTAGAGAATCCGCTATCAGAACTATTCACGCCGCCGGTATCATGGTGGAAGAAATCACCGACGTGACTCCACTTCCGCACAATGGTTGCCGTCCCCCAAAACGCAGACGTGTATAATTTATCAAAATCAGTATAAAGAACCTTAAAAAAGCAAGAAAATGGCAAGATATACAGGACCTAAAACCAAGATTGCAAGAAAGTTCCATGAACCTATTTATGGAGCTGACAAATATTTTGAACACAAGAATTATCCTCCCGGACAGCATGGTCAGTCCAGAAGACGTTCAAAATTATCAGAATATGGTATGCAGCTTCAGGAAAAACAGAAAGCAAAATATACCTACGGTATTCTGGAACGTCAGTTTAGAAAATTGTTCCACGCCGCTGCCCGTAAGAAAGGTATCACCGGTCAGAACTTGATGAAACTCATCGAATCACGTTTGGACAATGTGGTGTTCCGTTTGGGTATCGCTCCTTCAAGAGCCGCTGCACGTCAGCTGGTGAGCCACAGACATATTCTTCTGAACGGCCAGATTTGCAACATTCCTTCAGCTCTGCTCGTTCCTGGTGACATTGTTGCAGTTCGCGAACGTTCAAAATCTTTGGAAGTGATTACCAACTCACTGAGCGGTAAAACCAACACTTTCTCATGGTTGGAATGGGATGGCAATATGATGAGCGGAAAGTTCATGAATTATCCTGAAAGAGAGGAAATTCCTGAAACTATCAACGAACAGGCTATCGTAGAATTGTACTCCAAGTAATCAGTGATCAGTGGACAGTGATCAGGTGTCAGAAGATAGGCATTAGATGACTGTCCAAAAATAACGATTAATAACAATAAAAATAAATAGAAATGGCAATTTTAACGTTTCAAAAGCCCGACAAGGTTATCATGATCGAAGCTGACGACTTCCATGGTAAGTTTGAGTTCCGCCCCCTGCAGCAAGGGTACGGTATGACCATTGGAAACGCCTTGCGTCGTGTGTTAATCTCCTCACTCGAAGGCTATGCCATCACATCCATCAAAATCGAAGGCGTGGTGCAGGAATTTTCCTCTATCCAGGGCGTTATGGAAGATGTTACCGACATCATCCTTAACCTCAAGCAGATTCGATTCAAAAACAAGATTGAGAACAATAATTCTGAAACCGCCAAGATCGTCATCTCCGGTCAGGACAAATTCACCGCTGGCGATATGAACCGTTTCCTGAATTATTTCCAGGTCTTGAATCCGGATTTGCTCATCTGCCGCATGGAACCTGAAGTGGTGCTCTCCATGGAAATCACCATTGACAAGGGTCGCGGTTATGTGCCTGCCGAAGAGAACAAGTCACTGCACGAAGGCATCGGTGTTATCACCATCGACTCTATTCACACTCCTATCAAGAATGTGAAATATGCCGTTGAGAATTACCGTGTTGAGCAGCGTACCGACTTTGAAAAGCTGGTGCTTGACATCGATACCGATGGCTCTATCCATCCAAAAGACGCTCTGAAGGAAGCTGCCAAGATTTTAATCCAGCACTTTGCCTTGTTCTCAGACGAGAAAATTGCTGTTGACTCTCCAGAAACCAGCGTTTCCAATGAGGAATTTGACGATGCTTCCAAGCTGACCCGTCAGATTCTGAAGTCAAAACTGGTGGATATGGACTTGTCAGTTCGTGCTCTGAACTGCTTGAAGACCGCTGAGTTGGAGACTTTGGGAGACCTCGTTGCTATTCACAAGAGCGATTTGTTGAAATTCAGAAATTTCGGTAAGAAATCTTTGGCCGAATTGGAAGATTTGGTGAAGTCGAAAGGTCTGGAATTTGGAATGAATGTATCAAAGTATAAATTAGATAAGGATTAAGAATCATGAGACACGCTAAAAGAATCAATCATTTAGGAAGAACAAGCGCGCATAGAGCTGCCATGCTGTCCAATATGGCCACCTCTTTGATCATGCATAAACACATCCATACCACTTTGGCCAAAGCTAAAGAGTTGAAGAAGTTTGTGGAACCGTTGATTACGCGCAGCAAGAATGACACCACTCACTCAAGACGTATGGTTTTCGCTTCCCTGCACAACAAATTCGCTGTCAGCGAGCTGTTCAGAGAAGTTTCCCAGAAGGTGGCTGACCGCCCCGGTGGTTACACCCGTATCCTGAAAACCGGTTTCAGAAAAGGTGATAACGCTGAAATGTGCATCATCGAATTGGTGGATTATAACGAAACTTATACCACAACCGAAACCAAGAAGAAAACCACCAGAACAAGACGTAGCAAAAAATCAGCTCCCAAGGCTGAAGTTGAAGCTCCAGTTGCTGAAGCTCCAGTTGCTGAAGCTCCTGCTACAGAAGAAGCTCCTGCCGCTGAATAGTCAGCACGTTCTTGAGATTTTCTTTAAAATAAAACTCTCTTTGTGTACAACAAGAGAGTTTTTTTTTTAATTTTGCCGAAGCATTTATGACGAAAATCATTTTTATTTACTAACTAAATTTTTTACACTATGGGTTTTTTCAAAGAATTTAAGGAATTTGCCATGAAAGGCAATGTTATGGACATGGCTATCGGTGTAATCATCGGTGGTGCGTTTGGCAAAATTGTAACCTCTTTAGTCAATGACCTTTTGATGCCATTGATTGGTGCTTTAATCGGCAATGTCGATTTTACTACTCTTTCCGCTACACTGCGCCCCGCCGTCATGAATGGCGAGGAAGTGGTGAAAGAAGCTGTTACGTTGAATTATGGTAATTTCATTCAGACGACAGTCGATTTCCTCATCGTCGCTTTCTGTATTTTCTTGGTGATTAAGCTGATCAACAAGGCTTCCAACATGGTGAAGAAACCAGAGGAAGAAGCTCCCGCAGCTCCAGCAGAACCCGAACCCACCAAGGAAGAAGTTCTGTTGACCGAAATCAGAGACCTGCTGAAGCAGAAATAAGAGACAGAAAAACATGTCCGAATGAAGTGCTATATTTGCCGCAATAAAGATAAATTTTTCTAACCGCAAATGCCGGAATGTATTCTGGCATTTGCTTTTTTTTTAAAAAAAATAAAATTATATAGGACGATATTTTGGGAAAAACTTGATTCCCTAAGAACTTCAAACTCCTAAAATATGAACATATTAACTCTTATGAAAAGATTATTGTTTTTAGTTGCAATATGTTTGACAAGTATGATTTTGTGTGCTCAGCAAGTAGTCACCTTGACTTTCACAGGTCAAGACACAAGTGGTAGATATCTGCGATTGAATCGGGTGGTGATAAGCAACTTGAGCAGAAATTGGACGGAAACCATTTATTGGCCTGACACTGTCTTGGAGATGCAAAATTCTACGCGTATTGCTGAACATGTAGCAAATGTTTTTTCATTGGAGCAGAATATTCCTAATCCTTTTGATGGAATCACTACGGTACAATTGCATAAAGCTGAAGCAGGTCGGACTACATTGTGGGTTTCCGACTTGTCGGGAAAAGAACTTGTCCGTTATGAAGGCTTGTTGAGTGACGGAACGCATCGGTTTAGGTTGTCCTTGCCCAGTGCGCAGGTTTATTTCCTACATGCTCAGTCAGGCAAATACTCTGCCAGCATCAAAATGGTAAGCAAAGGTAATGGAGGAAGCAGTATGATTGAATATGAGGGGCAGACTCTCAGCTATAAGCTAGACATGGGCAAGGCAATGAAAGGCAGCACAAATCAACCATTTGTTTCGGGCGACATGATGGAGTATGTAGGGTATGTCATCATTGATGGGGTGGAGTTCGAAAGTGAACATATTACTCAAACTCAGCACGATTCCCAAATTTTAACCTTGCGATTCCAGTCTGCCATAGGAAGATCTTGTCCAGGCACTCCCACGGTGACAGATTATGATGGTAATATATATAACACGGTGCTGATTGGAGAACAGTGTTGGATGAGGGAAAACCTGCGTGCCACACATTATGCTGATGGTACAAGTATTCCTGTTGGAAGTACTACAAGCCATAATGTTGGCTACCGTTACGTTCCTAACAATGACACAAATAATGTCTATACTTATGGTTATCTCTATAATTTAAAAGCGGCATTGAACGCTGTGCTTACATCTACTAACAACCCAAGTGGGGTTCAGGGGGTTTGTCCAACGGGTTGGCATGTGCCGAGTGCAGATGAATGGATGCAATTGGTGGATTATGTTTCAGAACAGGACGAATATGTCTGTGATGGTATAGCAAAGTCTTTGGCGGACACCATAGGATGGCATACTTATTCGGGGCCGTGTACTGTAGGTAACGACCTTTCCACCAACAATACCACATTCTTTTCGGCTTTGCCAGCAGGTGCTTATAGTAGAAATGGTTACACCTATGGTTTTGGTGAAGAAGCCCATTTCTGGAGTACTACGAACCCCACTAGCGAAGCTTATGTAAGCACTCTCGTATACAATTCTTCTTCCGTATTCAACGGAGAAGCTGTTAATATCTATGGATTTTCAGTACGATGCATAAGGGATGTGAGTGGTTCAGCGTATGCACAGGCTTGTCCGGACATTCCATCAGTGACGGATTACGATGGCAATATATACAATACTGTGAAGATAGGCAATCAATGTTGGATGCGTGAGAACCTTCGTACTGAACATTATTCCGATGGGACAGAAATAGCCATGGGAAACACTTATTCCAATAGTACACCTTATCGATACAATCCAGACAACGACCATAGTGTTGTTGCCACCTATGGTTACCTTTACAATTGGCCTGCCGTGATACATCCTTCAACTTCCTCTTCAGTCAATCGTAGCGGAGTTCAAGGTATTTGTCCTGAAGGCTGGCATGTGCCAAGTGTGGCGGAATGGATGCAACTGTTCGACTTTGTTTCCTCTCAAAGTGAGAATGTGTGCAATTCCAACACAAGTTATATCGCCAAGTCCTTGGCCGCTACCAGAGGGTGGTATACCCATGATGGAACTTGCAGCATTGGCAATGACCGTACTACCAACAATGTCACTGGTTTCTCGGCTCTACCTGCTGGCTTTTACGCCCTGGGAAATTACTTTACTTTCGGCGATTATGTGAGCTATTGGAGTGCTACCGAGAACAGTAATAGTAAAGTTTTTGGTCATAGCCTCATTTATTATGATGCCATTGTATATAATGGTGATGTTGATAAGGATAATGCAGTCTCCGTTCGTTGTCTTCTTGATGAAGAACAAGATCCTGTCGTTCCTACTGTAATTACCTCAGCTGTCTATACTCAAATGTCTCTGACCTCTGCCATATCTGGTGGAATTGTTACCTCTACTGGTGGTGCCGATGTGACAGCCCGTGGTGTGTGTTGGAGTACTTTGCCGTTGCCCACATTGGCAGATAGTCATTCAGTTGACGGCAGTGGCACGGGTAGCTTTTCTAGCAATATTACAGGTTTGACTGCTGGAACCAGTTATTACGTGCGTGCATACGCCACTAATAGCGTGGGAACAGCCTACGGCAATCAAGTGATTTTTACCACTCCTTGCAGTCCACAAGCCTGTCCTGATGTCCCATCAGTGACCGATTATGATAACAATATATACAATACTGTGCAGATAGGCAATCAATGTTGGATGAGGGAGAATCTTCGCACCACGCATTATGCCGATGGTACAAGTATTCCTCTTGGTGGCAGTACCTATAGTAGCGATTCGGCTTTTCTCTATTATCCTTATGGGATTCCAGACAGTGTTTCCACTTATGGCTATCTATACAATTGGACTGCCGTTATGCATAATGCCTCATCGTCCTCAACTAATCCTAGTGGGGTGCAAGGCGTTTGCCCCAATGGTTGGCATGTGCCAAGCGATGCTGAATGGACGCAGTTGGCTAATTATGTCTCCTTGTACCATATTTGTGGTTCTAATAGTACTCATATTGCCAAGTCTCTAGCCTCCGCCAGAGGATGGGAAACCTATTCTGGTATTTGCACAGTGGGCAATGACCAAGATTCAAATAATTCCACTAATTTTTCGGTCCTTCCTGCTGGTTCTTTCCGTTTTTATCAGAACGATTTTGGTAAATATGCATTCTTATGGAGTGCTACCTATGTTGGCGATGGTTTTGCTTACTATAGGTCCCTTAGATATAATAATGCTACTTTAGATAGGGATTACTTGGGATGGGT
>CACXXY010000061.1 GCA_902771655.1 uncultured Bacteroidota bacterium
AAAATACTGATAATAAATAAATTACATTGTAAAATAATCAGAAGTTTAAAATGTTTATAAATCATGATTACAATCTAAAGTGCTGCTGTAACATTAATTAATAAAATTATGGGTATCAGTAATTTATAATAAATAAAGTATGGATTTAGCGTGATTTTGATTCATTGCCGTAGTTTCGTCCAGATGAAACATTACTTTTCACAATAGTACAAATATTGGAACAATTGGAAAATGGAATTATAAAAAGTAAAATACTGTGTTTACATTTTAAAAATTATGGATTTCTATGCGTAAAAAGTGATTTTGCAGGGATATTTATTTTTGTAAAAGCAATTATTTACCTCTGTAAAAAATGTTGTACAAATGGCAAATCAAGCCAGTGTATTACCCTTGCTATATCGCTTTTCATTTAGCATGTACTGCGGGGATTATTGGACACTTTATCAATTCACAATTCACAATTCACAATTCACAATTCACAATTCACAATTCACAATGCACAATGCACAATGCACAATGCACAATGCACAATTCACTAAGTATATTAAACCACCACTTTTCCGATTAACACAATTTCGAATTTACTAATCGGCGCATAAAAAGCATCTCGTTATGATGAGGTTGTCAGACACTCTGTAAATCCTCTATTCCCCTACTCCCCTGAATATTTTTTCAAATATTCAATTCTCGTGAGCTTGAGAAAGCAAAAAATTTTTATCTTTGCCTACATAATAAAAGCATTTCAGCATCGTTTAAAAGAAAAACAAAATTGATATGAATACTAAAATTCTCTGGGCCGACGATGAGATTGACCTTCTGAAGCCACACATCTTATTTTTGAAATCCAAAGGCTACGACGTAATACCCGTTGTCAGTGGCAACGAGGCCATTGATGTATTACAAAAAGAATATGTTGATATTATCTTCCTTGACGAGCAAATGCCCGGCATGAATGGTATTGAAACCATGAAGCGCATCAAGACTATCAACCAGCACATCCCTATAGTGATGATCACCAAGAGTGAAGAGGAAAATATTATGGAGGATGCCATTGGCTCCAATATTGCCGACTACCTTATTAAACCCGTCAACCCCAACCAGATTCTGCTTTGTTTGAAGAAAAACATTGACAATAAGAAGATTGTCACGGAAAAAAGCACCATGGCTTATCAGCAGGCCTTCAGGGAGTTGTCCATGCGTATCTCCGACCGCTTGTCGTTCAGCGAATGGGATGCTCTTTATAAAGAATTGGTATATTGGGAATTGGAATTAGGAAAGATTGAGGATAGCGGTGTTGCCGAGATTTTGGCCAACCAAAAGGAAGAAGCCAACATTCAGTTCGCCAAATTCATTTCCAAGAACTACCTGAACTGGCTGACCGGCAAATGCGACGAAAAACCATCTTTGTCACATACTGTACTGAAAGACAAGCTCTTCCCTTCCCTCAACGAGAGCCATCCAGTATTTCTCTTTGTGATTGACAACCTGCGTTTTGACCAATGGAAGACCATCCAGCCCATGATACAGGATTTTTACCGAGTGGAGGACGAGAGTATCTGCTACAGCATTCTGCCCACTGCCACCCACTATGCCCGCAATGCCCTTTTCTCGGGATTGATGCCCTCAGTCATCGCCCAAAAGTACCCACAATTATGGCTCAACGAAAGCGATGAAGGCAGCAAAAACCAGTATGAACAGCAATTGCTCGGAGAATACCTGAAACGCTTCGGAAAGAATGTAAAATATTCATTCTCAAAGATATTGAATCTTGATTTCGGTAAGAAAATCTTCGATAACTTCCACCAGCTGATGCACAATCCTCTGAATGTGGTGGTTTTCAACTTTGTGGACATGCTTTCCCACGCACGCACCGACGTGGACATTATCAGAGAGTTGGCGGAAGATGAAAAATCCTACCGCAGTGTGACTGAATCATGGTTCAAAAATTCCATCCTCTTTGAGATGATCAAATACCTGGCCGAGAAAAAAGCCATTGTTTTCATTACAACTGACCACGGAACCATACGTATCGACAATCCAGTGAAGATTGTGGCCGACAAGACCATCAACAGCAACCTGCGATACAAGGTGGGCAAGAGCACAATGGACTACCCCAGCAAGGATGTATATGAAATCAAGAATCCGGAGGACGCATTCCTGCCCAAAGAATCACTGACATCACGTTATATCTTTGCCACCAAGAACGACTTCTTCGCCTACCCCAACAACTACAACTACTATGTGAACTACTACCGCAACACCTTCCAGCACGGCGGCATCTCAATGGAAGAGATGATGATACCGTTTGTCAAGTTGGTGCCGAAAAACTAAACAGTTGACAATTAACAATTAACAATTAACAATTAACAATTAATAATTAACAATTGTTAGTTAGGGGGTTGTTTTTTTTGGAGTGTAATAGTGTTATTATGGGCGTGGGAATATGTTCCCATGTAAATATTTCATTTTCAAAACAATAGGCAAATCACACCGACAATAAGACCCACCAGCATGTTGAGGGCTTTCATCAAGAGGAAGTTCTTGCGTGATTGGGCCAGTAACGGCAATGCACCATGGCCATCCTGTACTATTGAGCTGACTAACAATATGCTAAATGGTATTGTTCCGTTCATAAACATCACCACGAAAATCAAATGCGGTCCCGACTCGGGAATGAAACCGATAAGCACCGCCAACAGCATCAGTCCCCATAAGGCCCAGTGGCTCTGCCCTATCAAAGCGTCAACATCCACAAAAAGATATAACACTTTTAGGCAAAGCAACACACCGAAAGTCCACAGAAAGACAGACAGAAAATGATGTTTGATGACATGTTCCCACAGGTGAGACTGTAAGAAATGCTCCGATGACAAGGCCACCACTACCAGGGTAATACAGGCAAGCACCAGGAAAAAAATGTTTTCCCAAGCGTCCGGATCGTTATGATGCCCATGGTGATGACCATTATGTTCGTGCAAACAAGCATGTCCCGTACATTCAGAGGCTTCCAATGCCTCTTGATCGGCATCGTGTTCATGATGACAAAAATCCGCATGCCCATCATTCACCCCGTGATGTTCATGAGTAGGAGAATGGTGAGACATTTCGATGCCTTCTGAATGGTGCCCTGGTTCGGGTAAAACCCCGTGCTGATGTGCCAGCGAGCCCGTTAAAATGGCCACAATATAGAGTACTAGGCCGAAAACCAACAAGGCTCTTGGAAACGACATGCTCTTCAGATTCTTAAAAGACAAATTGGCCTTGGCATGTTCGTGATGATGCTCCCCTTCGTGTTCCTCATGTACTTCAAAGCCATGAGACTCAAGCACGAACTTTCTTTTCCCGAATACCAGCTGAGTCAAAACACCAGCCACAAGGGCTATCACCAGAAGTACCGCTGATAAGATCAAGGTCCACTTGGGACTATAGGCCATCAGCACAAAAGCCTCATCACCGAAGGTGGCAATCATACCAGCCACCAAAGCACCGAAACACAGCAAGTTATGCGTAAACAACGAAACGATGGCAAAACCTCCAATACAACCGGGGATCAAGCCCAGCAATATCGCCATAAGTATCTGTGCGAAAGGACGATGCTGCAACTTCGCCATCCATTTGCCCGCTGAGCCGACGTTGATGAATTCTATCAACAACATCATTATCATGACTAAACAAGTCAGGGTAAGCGAACTTTTCAGAACCTCGAAAAAAAGTTCCAAATATTTCATAACCAATTATTTATATCATCTTTTAACATATACTGATTCGAAACGGGTACGTCCCATCAAGGAGCGTCCCAGTGTCACTTCGTCAGCATATTCCAACTCCTCACCAATACCGACACCTCTGGCAATGGTGGTAATTTCCGAAACCTTGTCTTTTATATTCTTATAAATGAAAAAGTTAGTTGTATCACCTTCCACGGTAGCAGGCAAAGCCAGCACCACTTCCCGCACTCCACCTTGTTCTATGCGGTCGAACAATTCCTGCAGACGGAGCTGGTTGATACCTATGCCATCCATCGGGGAAATCACTCCGCCCAGCACATGATACACACCCGCATACTGGTTGGTGTTTTCGATGGCTATCACATCACGGATATCCTGCACCACGCAGATAGTCGCATGGTCACGTTTAGGGTTCTCACAAATATCACATATTTCTTTGTCCGAGAGGTTGAAACAATTCTTACAATAGCACAAATGTTCTTTCAGGTTGTCGATAGCTGATGTCAGCGCGTTCACCTCTGTCTTGTCCGCTTTCACCAGATGCAAAGTCAGGCGCAAAGCCGTACGTTTGCCTATGCCTGGCAGCTTGGCAATCTCGTTGACCGCATTTTCAAGATGTTTGGAGAAGAATTCTAACATTTTCTATCTCAATAAATCATTTATGTATTGAATAGCCAAAATATTACGGGGAGAGACAATATCTATCCATCCGCTTTCGATAGGATAAACATGTCCTTCTTTTACCGCACGCAATGAGGTATAGGGTTTGGTATTGCGATACACCTCCAAATCTTCCTTACGTATCAGGACAATATCAGGATCTGACTCAAACAGAAACTCACGGCTCACACTCCAAGAGGTCAGGTCTTTACCGATGTTCTCGCCACCAGCGGCGGATATAATCTCATGAATATGGGAGTTTTGCGGAGCCGTAAAATCACCCTGTTCGCCAAAGCCGACCACATAATACACTTTTTTGGGAGCCAAAGTCGTGTCAATATGTGATCTTACCGAATCCAACTGATTATGAATCCTTTGGATTTGTTCTTCTGCTAATTCATTCCGATCCAGAAGTTGACCTATCACTGCCAGTGCGTCGCATAGACCTTCCAATTTTGACTCCTCACGAATCACCACCACCTTCAGTCCCGCGCGCTCCATTTTTTCCATATCCTGTTTGGTGACAATAGAGCCGATGAGCACCACATCTGGATTAAGGGCCATCAGCGACTCCACATTGATATTTTGCATCCCCCCCACTCTGTTCATGGTATCCGTTGCTTCCGGATAATGGCAGAAATCGGAAATACCCACCAGCTTATCACCTTCATCCAGCATAAACACCATTTCAGTGATAGCCGGCGACAGGGAGATAATACGTGCCGGCACAGAATCCAGCTGAACCCTGTTGCCGTAACAATCGGTATAGTCAAAAAAAGAAGCCTTTTCACCCTGCTGTGAGGGTGAAAGGCATGATATCGTCAGAGCTGCCAGTGCTATAATCAGCAGCCTAACACAGAATAATTTTTTCACAATATTATTTCAGTAATTGTTGGTTATATTTTCTCAGGGTATCGAGAACATTCACTTTCACATGGATATAATCGCTAACACCAGCAGCATTCAGGGCTTCGATGGCCTCGGTCGGATTACCTGCAATCAGCACCGGAGTCTGAGGCAGTTTGTTTTTGAGCTGAGCGGCGATTTCAACACCCAAAGTGGCATATTCCTCATCAGAGCTGCAGATAACCACCAAGTCGGCCTTTTGCTCTTCGGCTGCCTTCACACCATCTTCAACAGTCTTGTAACCAGCAGTTTCCGCAATCTCATAACCGGCGCAGCCAAAGAAGTTGGTGATGAAGCCGGCGCGGGCCTGACGCATGGCCAGATTACCCACCTTCAACAGGAAGACTTTCGGACGATGATGGTCTTTGGCATAGCGTTCTGTCTCCAGACGGAGCTGTTCGAAAGCCATGGCGCCACGATAGGTACGCAAACCGATGCAGTCGTCATTCTGTATGCGTTCAATCTTGTCAAGCATCTTCTCGTTCACATTCGGGAACTGGTTGGTACCCAAGAAAGTAAGTCTTCTGGTAGCGATTTTCATATCACGATTCTGGCAGCTGGCTTCCACTTCCCGTTTGATTTCACCTGTACCAATCAATTTAATCATACCGCCCTCGGCCTCCACATGCTGGAAAAGTTTCCAGGCATTTTCAGCAATTCCATCTGTCAGATTTTCAATATAATAAGAACCAGCGGCGGGGTCAACCACCTTGTTGAAATAGGATTCCTCTTTCAGAATGACCTGCACATTACGGCTGATACGGCGAGAGAAGTCATCATCTTCCTTGTAAGCCACATCGAAAGGTTGCAGCAGGATGGCGTCGGCGCCACCAAGAGCTGCAGCCATACCTTCGGTGGTGTCACGCAACATGTTGACGTATGGGTCGTACAAGGTCTTGTTCCAAGTCGAGCCCACCGTGTTGATTTGCAGTTTGTATCCGCAATCGCAAGTCGGCTGGTACTGTTCCACCATGGTTGCCCACAACAGACGTACGGCACGCAATTTGGCTATCTCGAAGAAATAGTTGGATCCCACTGACAAGGTCAGCTGAATTTTCTTGCAGGCCTTGCCCACCGGAATACCATGTTCGGTAGCGTAGGCGATATATTCATTGGCGATGCCCAAAGAGTATGCCAATTCCTGCACGATGGTGGAACCCGCGTTATGAATGGCTATTCCATTGACATTCACAAGCTTGAAGTTCCTCATGTCGGCGGCAAGCTCATGCAACTTCAACATCTCAGCCATGTCGGCTTCTTGAGAGCGATAGAATTTGGTACGTCTCAGGTAATAAGTGATAGGATCAAAATTGATGCTGCCCGTTACGGCTTCTTTGTCTATTTTATTATCATTCAGATAATTGACAAACAAAGTCATAAAATCCACATAATTCTGGGCATGATCAAATTGCAGACCGGTCTTGGTGCAATCAATACCTTTCAACAAAGTAGCCAAATCGTTGGCATCCTTTACATTTTTCACATTGAAGGCAATAGTATTGGCCCCGCGTTTAAGGGCATCCAAAGCAATGATGTTGGCTTTAGCCACATCGCTTTCGTTCACCTCCTGAACGATTTGCCAGTTATTGTTGTCTTTTTTTGTTCCACGGGTATAAGGGAATTGGGCCGGCATGGTGTCCAGGTAGTCCAAATCTTTCAGGTCTTCGGCACGGTAATATGGACGCACATCGAAGCCCTCATCGGTCTTCCAGATCAGTTTCTTTTGGTAGTCAGCACCTTTTAAGTCTTTGATAATCACTTCTTCCCACTGTTCTGTAGTAACAGGAGGAAATTCATTGAATAATTTTTCTCCGCTCATTTTAATGGTAATTAAAATTAATTTGCAAATCTACGGATTTTTTTTGGAATACCAATAAAGAAAGATGAATTTTTCCACATGAAAAAATCCATTCCTTCAGCTTATACCGTTGGAGCTTTTTCCTCTGAAAATTCAAAAAAGAGCAAACGGCTAATCCAGCTTCAGCACTGCGAGGAAAGCCGACTGGGGCACCTGCACGTTACCGATTTGACGCATACGTTTCTTACCCTGCTTCTGTTTTTCCAGCAACTTACGCTTACGGGTGATATCACCGCCGTAACACTTGGCGGTCACGTCCTTACGGACAGCCTTCACCGTTTCACGGGCAATGATTTTCGTGCCGATAGCAGCCTGGATGGCAATGTCGAATTGCTGCCGAGGAATCAGCTCTTTCAGCTTTTCGCAGATACGACGGCCAAAAGCGTATGCATTGTCGGCATGTATCAGCGATGACAAGGCATCTACAGAGTCACCATTCAGCAGAATATCCAATTTCACCAGCTGGGCCGGCTTATAATCCGAAATATGATAGTCGAAAGAAGCGTATCCCTTGGAAATACTCTTCAATTTGTCGTAAAAATCAAAGATTATCTCACCTAAAGGCAGGTAAAACGACAATTCTATACGGTCGGTTGATATATAAGTCTGATTTATCAGCGTGCCACGCTTGTCGAGGCAAAGCTTCATGACAGGACCGATATACTCAGCTTTGGTAATGATTTGGGCTAAGATAAACGGTTCCTCCACATGGTCGATAGCGTTGGGGGCCGGCATTCCCGACGGATTATGCACTTCCAGCACTTCCCGCTTGGTGGTAATCACCTTATACGACACGTTCGGCACAGTGGCAATGACATCCATATCAAACTCTCTGTCCAAGCGTTCCTGCACGATTTCCATGTGCAGCAGGCCCAAGAAACCACAGCGGAAACCGAAGCCCAAAGCGGCTGACGACTCAGGCACAAAGGTTAGTGACGCATCGTTCAGCTGCAATTTTTCCAATGAAGAGCGCAATTCCTCGTAATCATCAGCATTGGTGGGATAAATACCGGCAAACAGCATCGGTTTCACTTCCTGGAAACCTGCCACCGCTTCCGTACAAGGCCGTGCCACATGGGTGATGGTGTCACCTACCCTAACCTCTTTCGAGGTTTTGATACCTGAAATGATGTATCCCACATCACCTGCCGACAGTTCGGCTTTAGGCTCTTGTTCAAGTCGGAGCACACCGATTTCATCCGCATAATACTCTTTCCCAGTGGCCATAAACTTCACGAAATCATTGGTTTTGATAGTACCATTTTTGATTCTGAAGTAGGCGATAATACCTCTGTATGAGTTAAATACGGAATCGAAAATCAAGGCTTGAAGCGGTGCTTCGGGGTCTCCTTTCGGAGCAGGCACTTTCTCAATGATAGCGGCCAAAATCTCTTCCACGCCGGCACCTGTTTTACCACTGGCTTCGATAATATCAGAGGTATCGCAGCCTATTAGATCCACAATCTGGTCTTTCACTTCATCAGGCATGGCGGCGGGCATATCCATCTTATTCAGCACCGGAATGATCTCCAAATCGTTTTCTATGGCCAAATACAAGTTTGAGATTGTCTGCGCCTGAACACCTTGTGTGGCATCTATCAGTAACAGAGCACCTTCACAAGCCGCAATGGAGCGTGATACTTCGTAAGAGAAGTCCACATGTCCCGGAGTGTCAATCAGGTTGAGCACATACTCTTCTCCTTTATATTTGTAGTTCATCTGGATAGCATGACTCTTGATGGTGATGCCACGCTCACGCTCCAGATCCATGTCATCCAGCACCTGATCCTGAAAATCACGGTCATTCACGGTGCCGGTAAACTGCAAAAGACGGTCAGCTAAAGTGCTCTTACCGTGGTCGATATGGGCTATTATGCAAAAATTTCTAATATTCTTCATCATGCTGCAAAAATACGAAAAAAAATCAGCAAATTAGCAAATGATTTTAATGTACTTGTTATTCTTAAATCTTAATTTCTAACCCCTAAAACCTAATCACTGACCCCTGACCCCTGACTCCTGTAACTCACCAACTATCAACTATTAATTATTAATTGTTAATTGTTAATTATAAATCCTCCCCCTAATCACAGCACAGTTATGGTTCCTGTGAGCTGATACGGAATGCCTCGATTATCGGTAAAGTTAATCAGATAGGTATAAATAATATTGCGGTTGATGCGGCCATTATGCTCACCGTTCCATTTGAAATTCTTGTCATCGGAATAGTATATCAACTCACCCCAACGAGTATAGATACGGATTTCGAAGTCAGTAATCATGGGCAAGTATCTTTCGTGGAGGCAGAAGTAATCATTAATACCATCGGCATTGTCCGGTGTGATGGCATTCGGCAAGTATATATTCAGTTCACAGGTTTCTATCTGATACCAAGCAGAGACAGAGCAATGGTCTTGTGTGGCCGTCACAGTGTAAGTGCCCGGTTGTGTTACCATAATAGTCGGGGAAGTTTCACCCGTGCTCCACAAATAGTTCATCATGTTGGTTTCTACCGACAATTCCGCAGAATACTCTTCACAGAAGTCCGAGGTCAGCGAGACAATAGCGATAGCGGTATCCACCACCGCCAGGTGCAGGTTCACAATACTGTCGCAACCGTCCTGGCTATGCCACTGCAAGGTCTGCTCAACTTCCGTCACACCCAACGTCTGGACAGCTGGAACAAAGAAACCATGTCTCTCGTAATCATCACCCTCACAAACTATGTCATTCAATTCAATATCATACGAAGGATTCACCGTCAAATGCAGGGTAACAATGCTATCACATCCTTCATAAGTTGAAAGTTGAAAACTGAAAGTTGAAAGTTGAGGAGTGCCAGGAAGGAAAGTTGTGTCATTATAGGTATAAGGTAATTCATTTTGGCAGATTGTTATACTCTCTTCGGCATATAACGAAGGATTCACCGTCAACAGCAGAGTTACCAAACTATCGCAACCATGGACATTTTGCAGATGAATGGAGCATGGCAGCACACCTGGGGTCGTCGTGGCAGTAGCGGCAATGTCAAAACCATAGTCCTGATACGGATAACCCTGACAAACCTCATCAAAGATGGTGTGCTCATCTGCATGATAGACAGTAATGTTAACCACATTGCTAAGAACCGTACCACAGGCGGTGCTCATCCACGCCCTACGGAGCGAGAATGGCGAATTGACAGGTTGCGGATAATTGTAGTTTTGGCTATTGTTGGGAGCAGGTGCAGGACTCCAAGTAGCGCCATCAGTGGAAATCTGCCACTGGTAAACACTCCCTGCCCCACCCGATGCAGTAGTCCCTGTAAAGGTCTGCAAATGAGTTCCTTCACACACTCCCTGATTGGAAGCGATAATACCTGGCACCATACTGTCATTCAAGTGAATAAGTGTAACACTATCCACCACTTGACACCCCAAGGCATCCGTCACAAACAAACGGTATTTTCCAGCCGGCTGGTTATTCAATTGGGCAGTGGATGAAACCGTTGCACCATACACATTTTCCCAGTGACAGCCATAGGGCTGTGTACCGTCATTCACCAGCACACCAACACTACCATCGCTACCACCATAGCATGTAACATGATGTGTATTCTGTATCGTCACAGCAGGAGCACTCACCGCCAGTTGCATAGTCAAATAATGCAAACTTCCATTTTCATTGTGCAATGTATCAGTATAGGAGCCCGCTTGCGTAAACTGGTGTCCATGCCAAATGTAAGGCAAAGAAGAAGCACACACCGTAGTGTCAACAGTCTCGCTAGTGTTATAATGGACAATCACCGTCTGCTCTATCGTTGAGTCACAATCATGAATGGTGAACAGATGGTAACTGAACTGGGATTCGGCTGGCGCACCCAACGCAATAACAGTATCAGCAACAGAAAAATAATATGGCAACTGATTCTCTACTAACACCAATGTATCTTGAGCTAATGCACTGTGATATATTGTCAGATGCAAAACGACCACGCTGTCGCAACCATTGGCGGCACCACTCGAGTATGTGTATGTTGGGCCTGTCGTGTTGGCATAATAGGTCACACCGTCAAGCCAGGTAAGACTGTCGCAAACAATCTGTTCGTCAACGCCCGTAGCAGTGTGGTTCACCGTCAAGTGCAGGTTCACAATGGAGTCGCAGCCATTGGAAGCACCACCAGAGTAGGTGTATGTCGGACTTGTCGTGTTGGCGTAATAGGTCACGCCGTCGAGCCAGGTCAGGCTGTCACACACAATCCGTTCATCAATACGCGTAACAGTGTGGTTCACCGTCAAATGCAGGTTAACAATGGTGTCACAACCGCTAGTGGCACCACCAGAGTATGTGTAAGTAGGGCTTGTCGTGCTGGCATAATACGTAACTCCGTCAAGCCAAATCAGACTGTCACACACAATCCGTTCATCAATACGCGTAACAGTGTTGTTCACCGTCAAATGCAGGTTCACAATGGAGTCACAGCCATTGGCGGCACCACCGGAGTATGTATATGTTGGGCTTGTTGTGCTGGCATAGTATGTCACACCATCAAGCCAGGTCATGCTGTCGCAGGCGGTCTGTTCATCAACACCAGTAACAGTGTTGTTCACCGTCAAATGCAGGTTAACGATAGAGTCGCAACCATTGGCGGCACCACCGGGGTATGTGTATGCCGGGCTTGTCGTGCTGGCGTAATAGGTCACGCCGTCGAGCCAGGTCATACTGTCACAGGCGGTCAGTTCGTCAACGCCCGTAGCAGTGTAGTTCACTGTTAAATGCAAGTTTACAATAGAGTCGCAACCATTGGCGGCACCACTCGAGTATGTGTAAGTAGGGCTTGTCGTGCTGGCATAATAGATCACGCCGTCGAGCCAGATTAGGCTATCGCAGGCGGTCTGTTCGTCAACGCCCGTAGCAGTGTGGTTCACCGTCAAGTGCAGGTTCACAATGGAGTCGCAGCCATTGGAGGCACCACCCGAGTATGTATATGTTGGGCTTGTTGTGCTGGCATAATACGTCACACCGTCAAGCCAGATTAGGCTATCGCAGGCAGTCTGTTCGTCAACGCCCGTAGCAGTGTAGTTAACTGTTAAATGCAAGTTTACAATAGAATCGCAACCATTGACAGCAGCACCGGGGTATG
>CACXXY010000062.1 GCA_902771655.1 uncultured Bacteroidota bacterium
GGCAAACGATCTATAATGATTATTATGGAGTCTTGTTGGCGTACATCTATTTTGTCATAATTGTAATGATAACCATCTGTGGCCCAGATGAGTAGGTCGCCAAGACCAGTGGTCAGATGGGCAATGCCATTTTTGTCGGTGGTTTGTGTGGCGATGGGGTAATATTCGGAATAGTTGTAGAGTTTGAATTTTACTTCTGCGCCTTCCACGTCATGCATGTCGTGATCTACCACTTTTACTGTAATCCGTTTAGTATCAGCATAATTTGAAATCATGTTGATGCGTGAGAACAGGTTGGTGCTGTGGGTGACTTCCTCGTCTCCGCTGTACTTGCCGAAAGCGTTTGAGTGGACCATCATGGTGCGTGTGGAAGGGATGGCGAACCAGCCCATGTCCAATTCGGGATCGGGCTCGCAGGCACCGAGGAAATGCCATTTGCCGTCAACCCATACTTCCACCCAGGCGTGGTTGTCGTCGGTGTGTGCCCAGCGGGGGGTATAGCACTGGCGGGCAGGGATGCCCACTGAGCGTAATGCTGTGACGGTGAAGGTCGATTCCTCGCCGCAGCGGCCCAAGGCGGTGCGGACGGTGGCAAGTGGGGCAGAGGTGCGGCTGTCGGAGGGACGGTAGGCCACTTTTTCGTGACACCAGTGGTTCACTTCCAAAGCGGCATCGTACATCGTCATGTTCTCGATACGTGGCTTCAACTCGTTAAAGAATACTTGGCGGGCACTGTCCAGGTTTTCGTTGTTCACACGGTAAACCAGCACAAAATGGCGGAAGATGTCTTCGGGAATGGTGCTTCCCCAGCTGAAAGTCTCACGGGCTTTGAGTGCGCCTCGCACCTGCTGCAGGAAAAAGTCACCATCGTAATCCGCTAAATCGCTCAACGGCATGTAGGCGTATAGAAATTCGAGGGCTTCTTTCTCTTCGCGGTTGGCTTGCTTGAAAACGCTGAACAACGCATCGCTGCGGCCTTGTGCCAGCTCCTTGCGTTGCTTGAAATCTTTGTGTACCTGCTCGCGGTAGTCCCTGTCATTTATAAAATGCTTGCCACAAGAAGCAAATAATAAAACTGTTACAATTCCAAATAATAGTTTCTTTATCATAGTGTTTAAATTCAAAATTCAATACTAACCCCTATTTCCTAACCACTAATCCCTAATTATCACATTAACTGATTAACTAATTTGCTAATTATAAGCTTGATTTCCCCAACTTGGCTCACGTCGCCGTTCAGTTTGCAGCTGGCATGTACTTCGTCCACATGGCTGCGACGGACAAGTTCTTCCACATTGTCGCTGGCGATGCCGCTGCCAGCCAGGATGGTGATGCGCTGGTGGGCTTGTTTTACGATTTCAGCCAGTGTGTCAGCTCCTTGCGGGGCTGTGGGTTGCTGTCCGGAGGTGAGAATGCGATGGAAGCCGCAGTCGATGATTTGTTCCAGCGCTACTTGCCAGTCCTTGCAGCGGTCAAATGCGCGGTGAAAGGTCACTTGCATGGCACCTGCAGTTTGCATGGCGGCGTGGCATTTTTCCATATCAATGCTTAAATCAGACTTGAGGAAACCGATAACCACACCCGGAATGCCATGTTCACGGCAGAAAGCAATGTCGGACAGGATAGTCTGGAATTCTTCGTTGGTATAGCAAAAATCACCGCCACGGGGACGAATCAGCACAAAGGTCTGCAGAGACAGATGCTCCTGACAGTACAAAATGTCATCGTATGGGGGAGTTAGGCCTCCTAAATGCAGGTCGCGGCACAGTTCAATGCGTCTGGCACCAGCCTCTGCCGCATTGATGGCGGATTGTCGGTTTCCGCAGCAAACTTCTAAAAGCATAAGCGTTCTTATTAAAGTTGCAAATTTACGACAAATATTTTAATTACTGGAATTAATTATTATAACCATTGTTACATAATTTCATTAACTAAATAACTAATTTGCAAATTTGCTAATTGAATTTTTTGTATCTTTGCGGCAACAAAATAACAACTTAAAAAAACAATTTGCTATGATTAGTAAAAAAATGCAAGAGGCTATCAATGCCCAAATCAATGCCGAAATGTGGTCAGCTTACCTTTATTTGGCAATGTCAATGGATGCAACAGACAAAGGAATCAAGGGTGTGGCCCATTGGTACCGCAAACAATATGAGGAAGAAATGGAACACGCTTTCCGTTTCGTGCATTACCTTGAAGAACAAATGGCACGTGTGGAACTGAAACCCATCGAAAAATTCAAAACTTCATGGAAGAATGTTGCCGAGATGTTCGACGAGACTCTGGCTCATGAGAAAGTGGTGACCGGCCTGATTCACAAACTTTGTGACTTGGCTGCCAAGGAAAAAGACTATGCCACTTCCAATATGCTGCAATGGTTTGTGAATGAGCAGGTTGAAGAAGAAGCCAATGCTCAGGAACTGATCGATGCCATGAAGTGTATCGGCACCGACAAGGCTGCTTTCTATATGTTTGACAAAGAATTGGCATCCAGATAATTGGCCATTTCCAAACGGTTCAATACAAAATTTAAGAAATCCTGCTGATGATCAGTGGGATTTTTTTATTTTTGCAAAAAAATTACTCGTATGGATCCTCTGTTAATGATATCGGTTTTGCCTGTTATTATACTTTTGGGATATATATATCTTAACGATAAAAATGAAAGAGAGCCTTTTGGCTTGCTGCTAAAGGTTTTTTTCTGTGGTTGTTTGGTGGCTGTGCTTATTCTTCTTTGGAGTTTTATCGAAGGTATTATCGGTATCCATCTTACCGAGTTCGCTGAGGATTCTGCAGTGTTGAAGAGCTTTTTCCAAGCCGCTATCCCTGAGGAAGGCCTTAAGTTCCTGTTTTTGTATTGGCTGATTTGGAATAACAAGGAGTTCAACGAGCACTTTGACGGCATTGTCTATGCGGTTTTTGTGTCGATGGGTTTTGCTTGTGTTGAAAACATTCTTTATGTCTTTTCCGGTGGCTTTGAGACAGGAATTGTAAGAGCCGTATTGGCTGTGCCAGGACACTTTCTTTTCGCGGTCATCATGGGCTATTTCTTTTCCCGAGCCCGCTTTACTCCGATGCACCGTGGCCGTCTGCTGTGGATGGCGTTCCTCTGCCCGGTTTTGGCACATGGCTTGTATGATACCTTGTGCTTCACTATGGAAATGTATGGTGAAATGTCAGGCCTCTCATACGTGCTGAGTGTGTTGTTCATCGCCTTCAATGTTAAACTGTGGCAAATCGGTCTGAAAGCTATCCGTAACCACTGCCATATATGCGGTGCGAAAATCCCCAAAGGTGAAATCAATTGCCCTTGCTGCAAACAGTTGGTGGAGGAAATATAAGGGCGTGGGGAGGTCTATCCACGGAAAATCCTCACTGTGCCAATTTATCCTGAAGGATTTAATTTGCAAGAATATGATGAGGAGAATGTGAAGATCTGGATGCGCCGGAGCAAGCTGGTTCATTCTGACTTTTTCATTATTCATTTTTACCTCGTCATGTTTACAGTTTTTTTATTGTTGTTATAAGTTCAACTTGGAAAGTTATAGAGGTGGTCGAAAATATAATAAAAAAAATGGGCAAATCGAAAAAAATTGTATTTTTGTCTCCAAAAAAGATATGAAAAATCTTCTCTTTCCCTTATGTACAATTGTGCTTTTGCTGATGGCCTGTCAGACTAAACAACAGCAAGAATCAGCTATTCAAGAACACAAGTCTGAAATTTCTGAAGGCGTTTATCATTTTGACTTTCAGGATTTTGAGTTGTGGACGTTGCAAGATAAGGAGTCCACAATGTCGGCTGAATTATTTCCAGATGTGGATGGCGAAATACTTCGGAAAGTTATGCCTTCTGGAGAGGCTATGTCTGCCATCAATGCCTTCCTGATTCATAAGAATGGCAAGTATCTTTTGTTTGATGCTGGATTGGGAGCGGAGTCGGGAGGAAAATTGTTGTCGAACCTGTCTTCCATTAATCTTACACCGGCAGATATCGATATGATTTGTCTAACCCATTGCCACCGCGATCATATCGGAGGTTTGATGGACCATGATACAGCTGCGTTCCCTAATGCGGATCTCTATCTTTCGACTTCTGAACTAGAGGCTTTTCTGTATGACGAAAGTGTTAAAAATATTTTGAAGTCGTATGATTCCCGTATCCATACTTTTACTATGGGTGATACCCTTGCGGGTTTTATTGAGACCTTCGATGCGGCGGGACATACACCAGGGCATACGGTGTATAAAGTGGGCGAGTTGTATATTATCGGTGACCTGATTCATGCATGGGAGTTGCAGATTCACTATCCTGAATATTGTGCCATTTATGACAGGGATCCTGAAAAGGCGGTGGCGACAAGAAAACATTTCCTTCAGATTCTTGAAAATCCAGATTATAAGGCCGCTGGAATGCATTTGCCTATTTCGGGAGTGATGCAGTCATTCGGCATAATAAATGATTAAAGAATCTTTTGTATAATAGTTTGTCTTTAGAGTTTTTGTAAATTTCCTATGTGTTTTTCGGACGCACGCGGTGCGTCCCTACAAAAAATTTATTTGTCTGTGTATAATTCAGGAATTTCATGTAAATTTGCATCTTATTATTATATTGGCTGATTTAAAGTTTATGTATTTAAAAATCAGTGTTTTATAAAATTTGAATTTTTTAATCTGAAGAATAAAACTATGGAGATAGCTACCAAGTACGATCCGAAAAGCATTGAAGACAAATGGTACCAGTTTTGGAACGACCATCATCTCTTTGCCTCACATCCCGACAATAGAAAACCTTTCACCATTGTGATTCCACCCCCCAATGTGACGGGTGTGCTGCACATGGGCCACATGCTGAACAATACCATCCAGGATGTGCTGGTGCGCCGTGCGCGTATGCGTGGTTTCAACGCTGTCTGGGTGCCGGGTACCGACCATGCCTCCATCGCTACCGAAGCCAAGGTGGTGAAGAGCCTTGCTGAGCAGGGTATCAAGAAGCGCGACCTGACCCGCGAGCAGTTCCTGGAACATGCCTGGGCATGGACTCACAAACATGGCGGCATTATCTTGCAGCAGCTCCGTAAACTCGGAGCCTCCTGTGACTGGGACCGTACGGCGTTCACCATGGACGAGAAGCGTAGCGAGAGTGTCACCAAGGTATTTGTTGACCTCTACAACAAAGGCCTCATCTACCGCGGCCTCCGCATGATCAACTGGGATCCCAAGGCCCTCACCGCCCTCTCGACCGAAGAGGTGGAATACAAGGAGGAAAGCTCGAAGCTCTATTACCTCAAATATTACGTGGTTGGGTTAGAGACATTGGAAAACCAAGCAGCATTGGAAGCCGATGGCAATATTATCCACCGTGATGAAAAGGGCTACTACGCTGTGGTCGCCACCACACGTCCCGAGACCATCATGGGCGACACGGCCATGTGCATTAACCCAAAAGACCCCAAGAATCAGTGGCTCCGTGGCCGTCGCGTCATCGTGCCCCTCGTGGGCCGCGAGGTGAAGGTTATCGAAGACCGCTACGTGGATATCGAGTTCGGTACGGGCTGCCTGAAGGTGACTCCCGCACACGATGTCAACGACTACAATCTCGGCAAAACTCACAACCTGGAAACCATCGACATCTTCAACAACGATGGCACCATTTCCGAACAGTCGCCTCTCTATGTCGGCATGGACCGCTTTGCCTGCCGCAAGCAGATTGCCAAAGACCTGGAGGCTGCCGGCCTTATGGAAAGGGTAGAGGACTATACCAACAAAGTAGGGTATTCGCAGCGTAATCCTGACACCGCTATCGAGCCACGCCTCTCGCTGCAGTGGTTCCTCAAGATGAAGCACTTCGCCGACATCGCCCTGCCGCCCGTCATGACCGACGAAATCAAGTTTTATCCCGATAAGTACAAGAATACCTACCGCCAGTGGCTGGAGAATATTCAGGACTGGTGTATCTCACGTCAGCTTTGGTGGGGCCACCGTATTCCTGCTTGGTACATCGAGGTGGACGGCAAAGAGGAAATCGTGGTGGCTGTTAACGAGGAAGAAGCCCAAAAAATTGCCAAGGAGAAATACAACTACACTGGCGCAATGCGTCAGGACGAAGATGCCCTCGATACCTGGTTCAGCTCTTGGTTGTGGCCCATCAGTCTATTCGACGGTATCAACAATCCCGACAACGAGGAAATCAATTACTATTATCCCACATCCGACCTTATCACGGCTCCCGACATCATCTTCTTCTGGGTGGCACGTATGATTATGGCCGGTATGGAATATCGTCATGCGGTGCCTTTCCGCCACGTATATTTCACCGGTGTGGTTCGCGACAAGTTGGGCCGCAAGATGTCCAAGCAGTTGGGCAACTCACCCGATCCCATCATGCTGATGGAGCAATTCGGCGCCGACGGTGTGCGTATGGGCATGTTACTGAGCTCTCCCGCTGGCAACGACCTGCTGTTCGACGAGTCATTGTGCGAGCAGGGTAGAAACTTCAATAACAAGATTTGGAACGCCTTCCGTCTGATCAAAGGCTGGCAGGTGGATGAGAATTTGGCTCAGCCACAGGCTTGCACAACCGCTGTCAAGTGGTTCAACATGCGCCTGAATGAGGTGTTGGCTGAGATGAACGACCACTTCGACAAATACCGTTTGTCGGATGCGTTGATGGCTGTGTATAAGCTGGTTTGGGACGACTTCTGCTCCTGCTTCCTCGAAGTGGTGAAACCTGCTTATCTGAAGCCGATTGACGGCAAAACCTATGGTGAGATTATCGCTATTTTCGATAAATTGCTGCGTGTTTTGCATCCGTTTATGCCTTTCATTACTGAAGAGTTGTGGCATGGCTTGCAGGAACGCGATGAAAATGAGTCTATTATGGTGGCAGTTATGCCCGAACCCGAAACTGGTGCTGATGACCAGGTCTTCTTACAGCGTTTCGCCAACACCCAGAAAGTAATTGAAAATGTGCGCCGTATCCGCTCGGAGAAGAATATAGCCCCCAAGAACCCTGTGAACCTGTTTGTGCAGCGTGCCAAGAAAGATGATGATTTCGAGATGGATTGCGTGATTGAGAAGCTGTGCAATATCCCCAAGGTGGAATATGTAAGCGAGAAGGTTCCCGGCGCCGTACTGTTTATCGAGCAGAATGTGGAATATTTCGTGCCTTTTGCTGACAATATCGACAAGGAGGCTGAGTTAAAGAAGCTGAACGATGAATTAGCCTACGCGGAGCGCTTCTTGCAGTCGGTGTTGAAGAAATTGGCCAACGAACGCTTTGTGCAGAACGCCCCCGAACAGGTGGTTGCTGTCGAACGCAAAAAGCAAGCCGATGCCGAAGCAAAAATCAAGTTGCTGAAAGAGCAGATTGCAGCAATTAATAATTAATAATGAACAATGTATAATTGTTGATTTTTAATTGTAAATTGTCAATTGTTATGGAACATATCTTTCGACTCTTCCTCCTTTATGCGGTGTTTCTCGTGCCAACCTACTTCATGGAGATTGATGACAAATTCATCATCCAAATCGGCGGCATCCTGGGAATTACTGTGGCCTATATTATCGCTATACTGATTCTTAAGAAAAGGAAGAAGCAGAATTAGATAATTAGCAAATTAGTTAATTAGTTAATTAGCAAATTAGCAAATTAGTTAATTAGTTAATTAGTTAATTAGTTAATGTGATAATGTGATAATTAGGGGATAGTGTTGAATTCTGAATTTTGAATTCTAACCCCTATCTCCTAACCACTAATCACTATAACTTGTAATTAACATTCTGCCGTGCAGAAATTCTTGTGGTGGCCCTTGAAAGAGTGGGCTTTATATTGTATATTTGCCAACGTATAAATATATATTAGATGGCTGAAGATAAAGATTTTATTGACACTCAGGAAACAGAACAAACTGCCGAAGAAGTCCAAAATGTTGAGGAAAACAAAGAAGTGGATGTCAACATGAAAAATGTGGTTCATGTGGGCTCTATCTTCGAGAATTATTTTCTGGATTATGCTTCGTATGTAAACTTGAACCGTGCCATTCCGGAGGTGATTGACGGCCTGAAACCCGTGCAACGCCGTATCCTGCATTCCATGGATGAACTGGAGGATGGCCGCTATAACAAGGTGGCCAATATCATTGGTAACACCATGAAATATCATCCGCACGGCGACGCTTCCATTGGTGACGCCTTGGTGCAGTTGGGTCAGAAGGGACTGCTGATCGATACCCAAGGAAACTGGGGAAACATACTGACAGGTGACGAGGCCGCCGCTCCCCGATATATCGAGGCACGTCTCTCAAAATTCGCTATTGATGTCGTTTTCAATCATAAAACCACTGAATGGCAGCTCTCGTATGATGGCCGTAACAAAGAGCCTATCACACTGCCGGTTAAATTCCCCTTGCTGTTGGCACAGGGAACGGAAGGTATTGGCGTGAGTATAGCCACCAAGATATTGCCGCATAATTTCAATGAGCTCTTGGATGCTTCTGTGGCCATACTGGAAGGCAAGGATTTTGAGATTTATCCCGATTTCCCGACAGGTGGCTATATCGATGTGAATAAGTACAATGAAGGGGTGAACGGTAAAATTCTGAATCGTGCCAAAATCTCAATTTTGGATAAGAAAACATTGGTAATCACTGAGATACCATACGGCACCAACACTTCTGACCTGATTCAGTCTATCACTCCTCAGATTGAGAAAGGTAAGCTGAAAATCAAGAAAATCGATGACAATACCGCCAGCCAGGCCGAGATTCTGCTGCATCTGTATCCAGGCGTTTCACCCGACCAGACGATTGACGCTCTGTATGCTTTCACGGACTGTAGCATGTCGTATTCGCCCAATGCCTGTGTGATTTTCAATGGCAAGCCCTGCCTGATGTCTGTGAAGGAAATCCTACGAATCAATACGAACAATACCGTTAATCTGCTTCGCCGCGAGCTGGAAATTGCTTTGGAAGAGTTGGGCGACCAGTGGCATAAGATTTCGTTGGAGAAGATTTTCTTCGAGAAAGGCTTGTACAAGCAATTGGAAAAGGATGCGGCCAGCTGGGATGACCAGATTAGTGCCATTGAAAAGGCTTTCAATCCGTATCGGAAGCTATTTGTCAAAGAAATCACCCGTGAGGATGTGCTGCATCTTTGTGAGAAGCCCGTAAGGAAAATCTCCAAGTTCGACATAAAGGAAGCTACTGATAAAATCGCTGATATTGAAGCGAATATCGATGAAGTGAAGAATCATCTGGACCATCTGATTGATTATGCCATCAATTATTTCAAACAGTTGAAGAAAAAATACGGCAAGGGTAGGGAACGTAAGACCGAAATCAGAAGTTTCGACAATATTGTGGCCGCAACAGTGGCAGTGGCTAACCAGAAATTGTATGTTGACCGTGTGGAGGGCTTTGTGGGTACCGGACTCAAGCAGCGCGACGAGAATGTGGAATACGTATGCGATTGTTCCGATATCGACGAAGTCATTGTCTTCAAGGAGAATGGCACTTTTACGGTGAGCAAAGTCAGCGACAAGCAGTTCTTCGGTAAGGATATCATTCTGGTAGAGGTGTTTAAGCGTAATGATGACCGAACCATCTACAACATGATCTACTCTGATGGTTTGTTTGGCACAGCCATGGTGAAGCGTTTCGCTATTGGCGGCGTGACGCGCGACAAAGAGTATGTGCTCACCAAGGGCAAACAGGGAAGCAAGGTGCTGTACCTGACTTCAAATCCCAACGGAGAAGCAGAGAAAGTGCGTGTGTTCCTGAAACAAAAAGCTAAACTGAAGAAGACACAGTTCGATTTCGACTTTTCCACCTTGGCTATCAAGGGACGTGCTTCTATGGGTAACATTTTGTCCCGTAATCCGGTACGCAAGGTCGAACTGTGCCAGAAGGGAATCTCCACTTTGTCGGCAATTAACATTTATTTTGATGATATTGTTACCCGTCTGAATACCGAAGAACGTGGTGTGCACCTGGGCTCCTTCAAAGAAGATGACAAGATCATTACGGTCTATGGAGACGGCTATTACAAAATAGTAGGCTTCGATTTATCTACTCATTTTGAAGATAATTTGCAGATTATCAAGAAACTGAAAAAGAACCAGATACTTACGGCGGTATATTGTAATAGCAAAGAGGGAAAATACATGTTGAAACGTTTCAATCCTGAGAACACACCGAAGAGAATTGACTTTGTACCGCAGGAGAAGAATGTGAAATTGGTGTGTGTCAGCATTGATTTCCTGCCTCAGATAGAGATTACATACTATACCAAAAATCCGAAGGAGTTGGAGAAGGAAATCGTTAACTGTGCTGAGTTTGTGGAGGTGATGGGTGTGAAAGCCAAGGGTAAGCGTTTGAATTTCGGAACCATCAAAAATGTGAAATTCATTGATCCGCTACCTTACGATGAACCGGAAGAAGTGGAGGAAGAAGCTGAAGTTGATGACGTTGAAACAGAAGTGGTTGATAATGATATTGACATGCAGGTGGCGAAAGAGATTTTCGATCATGCGGAGGAAGGACAGACTGACGGCAAAGAGAAAAAGACACCAGGAGAAGACAAGGGGGAACAGTTGAGTTTGTTCTAAACTGTTAATAGTTAACAATTAATAATTAATAGTTGATAGTTATTTTCCCTTCTGTTTGATTCGACGAAGGAGCGAGTGTAGAGCCAAAGTAACTTTGGCTTTGCCGAGCGAGGAGGAGAAGGAGGCGCAGCCTCCAACAGATGCCCGAAGGCCGAAATTGAAATTACCCTTCTATTAGAAGGGGTGCCCGAAGGGCGGGGTTGTGACGTAAGTATTACGGCGTAGCCGTACCTTGAGAAGAATCGGAGACGCAGCCTCCAACAGATGCCCGAAGGGCGGAGTAGTATATTTTGAACTTTGAACTTTGAATTCTGAATTAATGCCATGCCTAAACGAATATGTTATTTACTATGTATCATTTTTCTGTTGGCATCCTGCAAGAAGCCTGAATTCAAAGCCACACCCTACGAAATACAAATACCGCTGCATTTTCCCACAATTCTGAATATTCCTGCGGATAATCCCATGACGGTAGAAGGTGTGGCACTGGGCAAAAAGCTTTTCTACGATGGGCATTTGTGCGGTTATACGGGCAGTGATGAAGCACTGCAAATGAGTTGTGCCACTTGCCATGATCCGCAGCATGGCTTTGACATAGGTACCGACAATCCCCGCTTCCCTGGTGGACAGCCGGTCGGTCTGTCGGGACAAGCCACACACCATGTGCCGCTGCCCTTGATTAACCTGGTGTTCAACAGTAAGGGCTATTTGTGGAATGGGGCGACTACAAGCATAGAAGATATTGTGCTGGCTACTTTTACTGACCCTGCAGAGATGAATAGCAACTATGCAAGTGTGGTCGCGGCCATCCAGTCAAACAGTGCCTATCCGCCGATGTTTGAGAAGGCTTTCGGCACACCAGATGTTACCATTGACCGCATTGCCAAGGCTATAGCACAGTATGTGCGGACATTGATCAGTGCGGATTCCAAGTTCGACAAATATTTGCGTGGACAGGTGCAATTGACTCCACAGGAACTCAATGGTTACGTGCTTTTTACTACAGAGGAGGGGGCGGATTGCTTCCACTGCCATGGCGGTGGCGGTACGCCGTTGTTTACCACGAATCTGTGCTATAATAATGGTTTGGACAATGTTTTCAATGACCCGCATGACCGTTTCTTTGTGACCGGAGACCCAATGGACCACGGGGCATACAAGGCACCGACCTTGCGCAATATTGCTTTGACAGCACCTTATATGCATGACGGGCGCTTTAAAACCTTGGATGAAGTACTGGAGTTTTACAATACTGGTTTACAGAATTCGCCGTACGTGAGCCCTCTGATGCATCATGTGAACGATGGGGGAGTGTTGCTTACCCCGACCCAAATCGCAGACCTGAAGGCCTTTCTGGAAACCTTGACAGGAGAGGAGTTTATAGTTGACAATTGATAATTGACAGTTGATAGTTATTTTCCCTTCTGTTTGATTCGACGAAGGAGCGAGTGTAGAGCCAAAGTATACTTTGGCTTTGCCGAGCGAGAAGGAGAAGGAGGCGCAGCCTCCAATGGGTGCCCGAAGGGCGGGGTGGTGATTTTGAACGATGAATTTAATCTGCGGCAGAGCCGCAACTGCCGAGAGACCTCATTAGTTGGAGGTAAAAGAGTAAAAAAATATGATACCCTGCTGGATGCATACGGTACCATCGATGAGTTGAATGCCCATATTGGACTGGTGATTGCCGATGAGCCGGAGCCGTTTCTGACGGACATACAGCGGATGCTTTTCGTGGTGGGCGGCATGTTGGCTACCGAGACACAAAATTGGAGCAAGTACTGGCCTGATACGGATTTGGAAGCGCTTCTGCAAAATGTGGAGCAAGAGATTGACCGCATGAGTGCGGAACTGGAGCCTTTCAAGGGCTTCATTTTGCCCCAGGGTTCCATGCTGATTGCACACATTCACGTGTGCCGTACAGTATGCCGCAGAGCCGAACGCTTGGTGGTGAAAATAGCCGAAAAAGATGAGACTTATTCACCTCTTCTCAAGTTGGTAAATCGTCTCTCCGATTATTTCTTTATTTTGGCACAATATTGTCACAAAAAGAAAAATATTTTTGTAACATATTGGAAATAAGGGTGAAAAAATATTGAAAAAAAGTGTCTTTTTTATAAAAAAAGAGTATTTTTGCCGCCACAAAAAAAGGAGGACAAATTATGTATTGGACACTTGAATTAGCCACAAAATTAGAGGACGCTCCGTGGCCGGCAACCAAGAAGGAATTGATAGATTTTGCCCTTCGTTCCGGAGCTCCAATGGAAGTGATTGAGAATTTGAATGAGATTGAGGATGAGGGTGAGATTTATGACAATATCGAGGATCTCTGGCCCGATTATCCTACTAAAGACGACTTTTTCTTCCACGAGGACGAGTATTAATGGTGATTGCTTTCGTTTCAGAAAGTGACACGGCATTGATAATCAAAAAAAACGCACCTTGAAGGGGTGCGTTTTTTTTGATGCTAAGCTTTTTTCTAATTCAATACCCAGTAATTTAAGCCTGTGTTGCGGCCGTAATTGTCAGCAGCGGCTTCGGTGTCGAAAACGCCAATGCATATACGCATTTGCTTTGAGTTGGGCTGCAAAACCACCTTGGGATTGTATTGCTCCAACTTGCGTTGTTTAATGTGCTGGCGAACCTCATTTTCATTCCGGAAACTGCCTACAATAACATAATGTTTCCCTTGTTCGAAATTAATGAAGAATTTCTCACCATCGGGCAATTGGCCTGTATTTGGTGCCTGTCTTTGCTGTATGCTCGGCGTTGTTTCGGTTGTGATATCGTCAATTTCTTCAGTGTTCTCAACCATGCTAAGGGAATCCTGGTTGAGTGCCAAGCTATCCACCACAAGAGTGTCTGGTGCAGTCACTGCCGAATCCGTCGCCATAGGTGTCTCTTCCACTACAGCCTCCGTGGTCTGACCGAAATACTTGTTATACAGTTCTTTCAACTGATCTTTGAAATAGTATGCGGCAGCTGCCAAAAGCGCAAGTAAAAGCAAAATGACCAACCATATCCAGCCTCTGTGTCTTTTTGG
>CACXXY010000063.1 GCA_902771655.1 uncultured Bacteroidota bacterium
GATGGCGGACTGGGCGGCGGAGATTTTCGCCTGGTACTCCTTTTTCACCGCCGCGATGCGCTTTTCGGTCTCCGTCATCAGCGCTTCGGTGATGTCGGCCTCGGCACGCCGCACGATGGAGAGTTCCTCCTGCGCTTCGAGGGCTACGGCCTGCCGCTTCTGCTCCAGCAGGTCTTCAAGCAATCTCAGTTCGTCTTCGTTGAGGCCTGTCCCCGTTTCGGGGTTGTACTCCTCTTTTGCCTTGCTCTCGTAATATGCAATGCTCTTGTCAATCTCGGCGATGGTGGAACGCCATTTCTGCTCCACCTGCAGCAGTTCCGTGGAATAGGTGTCGGTGAGGCTTTGGTTGAGCTTCTCCTTTATGGTCTGGAACTGCTCGCACAGCTTGTCGTACTGCTGCGTGACCTTCTTCATCTGTTCGGCACGGGCGGCGCGGTCAATCTCTTCGATGGCGTTAGCCATATATTTTCTCACTTCATCGGCGAGGTCTTTGGCCGCCTGCCCCTTGCTGTTGGTGAAAGCCTCGATGCGCTCCACGAGGTCGCCGTACTCCTGCCGGATTTTCTCCTTGTCGGCGGCTACCTTGTCCAAACCGATGAGTTCGTCCTTTTGGAAGAGTTTCTTCACCTCCTTTTGGAGGTTCTCCCATTCGGTCAGCTTCTTCTTGGAGACCTCTTCGGCGGTCTCGCCGCCTGTGCCGCCGCCACCGTCGCCGCTGGTCTCGCCCTCAATGTCGGCGATGACAGCGTCCAGCTGGTCGCCGATCCACGGGGCGAGGTTCTGTTTCACCTTCTCAATCTTGGCCTGCTCCTCCTGCACAATCTTGGTGACGTTGCGGATCCAGAACTCCTCCTTGTCGTTCAGCTTCCTGTCCTTGAGCAGGTAGCGGTTAAGGTTGCGGATGATGCCTTCGGCGTTCATGCCGCCCTCCGCCAGTTCCACCGCCTTGCCGCCGATTTCCGGCGAGAGGTGCTTGAGCGAGGTGCCGAGTCTGTCCATCTCCTTTTTCATCACCTCCGTTATCTGCTCCTGCTGGATGTCAAGGGCTATCTTGCGCTTCATGGCGGTGATGACCTTGTTGTAGGCCTGCTCGATGTCAAGGATGTTGCCCTTCTCGTCCAGCTGGTCCTGGAGAATGGTCGGGTAATTCTCTATGATTTTCTTCTGTACCTTGTTGTACTCGTCCGTCCCTTTTCGCAGTTCGCGCAATGCCCCGAAGAGCCTGTCTGCTTCCGCTTTCTGCTCTGCGGTGCGCTCGTGGAAGTCCTTCATGGCTTTCTGCGCCGCCGTGGTGCGGGTGGCCAGCTTGTAGATGGCCGTGCCAGCCGCTACGATGGCGGTGGCGAGCGCGACCCACGGCACGGCGTTGGTCGAGGCGTTCATTTTCCTGACCGCTGCCGCCGCCCTTTCGGTGTTGCCCGCCATCTTCGCTTGCGCTGCGGCCACGGCATAAACCGCCGTCTTGTAGGCGGCTTTGATGACCACTCCGGCTTTCTCCGCCGCCGTGAGCAGCAGCAGACGCGTTTTCAGCAGCGTGACCTTGGCAATGTAGAGAGTCAAAGGGGCGATTATGGCCAGCACCACACCCTTGTTCTTGCTGATCCAAGTTGTTGCGCTTGATATGGCCTTGATGCCCGCCGTGCTGGTCTTGGTCAGCTTCAGCAGTATCGGGTAGAGCTTTTGTCCCAGTTCGAGGCGGGTATCCTGGAACTTCTTGCGGGCTTTCTCCAAGCTGGCCTGCATGTTGTTGTTCTTGACGGAGAACTCCTCGTAGCAGGACACGCCCTCCAGCATGGCTCTGTTGGCCACCTGCTGCGCGGCCTCCACCTTGTCGAGGCTGTTGGCCATTGACGATATGGCGGCGGCGGCGCGTGCGCCGTCCAGTCCCAAGTCTTGGAAGATGGGCAGCAGCTTGTCGAAGCCGCCCGCACCGGAGAATCCCTTGAGCACTTTCTTCAGTGCCTCGTTCATGTCGGTCTCTATGAGCTGCTTGAACTTGCCGAGTTCCATTCCGGCAATCTTGGCGAACTCTGCGGGCTTGGATATGACTTTTTGGATGAGCTTTTGGAAAGCGGTGGCGGACATCTCCACCTTCTGCATGTCCTGGTCCAACGCGGAGGCGAAGCCGAGGATTTGGTCGGCGGCGAGTCCGGCTTGGACGGCGACGCCGCCGAGCCGCCCCGTGAAGTTGACCATGTACTGCTCGTTGGCGGTGCTGGTCTTGCCCAGCTCGTTGACGGCGGAACCAAGCGAAAGGAGTTGCTCTTTGAGCGACTTGTCCTTGAGCATGTCGGTGGACTTCTTATAGACGTCCACCATCTTGCCGATGGCCAGTGTTGCGTCATCACCAAGCACGTCCCCCATGGAGACGTTGATGATGTCCGCCGCCTCTACGAACTGCTGCACCAGCTCCTTTGAGGAGATGCCCAGCTTGCCCGCGATGTAGGCGAGGTTGTTGAGCTGCTCGCGGCTGGTGCGGGTGTCCAGGTTCTTGAAGCTCTCGTTGAGTTCCTCCACCTGCTCGCGGGTCAGTCCCGTGGTCTTGATGACGTCGGAATATACATCGTCCATGGCGGCGAGGTCGGTGGCCACCTGCTTGAGGGTGGAGGTCACGTTGTCGAGGGAAGAGAGGATCTGCGTCAGGCCTCCGATGCCCGTACCGAACTGCAGCACCTTGTTGTACATTTCACTCCACGCAGAGGCGGCGGAGCCGATGTTCTGCGCGTGCTCCTTGAGGTACTGGCGCAGTTCGCGGATTTTCTTGGCGTGGGCGATGTACTCGTCAGAACCGATGACCATGCGGTTCTGCTCGTTCACGAGCTTGTTCATTTCCGCCCGTATCTGCTTGACGGAGGCCTCCACCTCCTTGCCGTTGATGTAGATGGTTACCCTGCGGGTACTGCTCTTTGCCATAAACGTTAAGTTTTGGCAAAGATGCTTTAAACGTCCGTCACATTTTGGGACGGTTACGGGAAAACGCAGTCGTTGGCTTTGACTGCGTTTTTGTCTTCCTTAATACCGCGACAACGATAGGAATGGTTACGAGCGGCTTGCCGCGAAGTTTGAATGGATAGCGTGCCCGGTCGCCCACCTCTAAAACATATTAAATAAATAAGTCTCTTGCATAGAAAAAGGTTTATTTTCCTAATTCCAACTGGTCTTTTACTAATGTAAAATATTTCCCTTTTAACTTTGTTAGTTGAGCATGCGTGCCTTGTTCTACAATTGTTCCTCTGTCAAGAACAACAATATTATCTGCCTTTTTTACTGTACTTAATCGATGAGCTATTATCACAACTGTTTTTCCTTCAAAATAATTGTTCAGATTCTCCATTATCTTTCTTTCATTTTTAGCATCTAAAGAATTAGTTGCCTCATCAAAGAACAGATATTCTGGATTTTTATAAATAGCTCTTGCTATTAATATGCGTTGTCTCTGCCCTCCGCTTATGGGTAGTCCCGTTTCTCCGATTTTTGTATCCAAACCCATGGGCATTGAGCTGATGAAATCCCGCAGGCAAGACAGCTTTATGGCTTGCTCAAGGAGGTTCTGATTGATATTCTTTTCGTCTAACGTGATATTTTGTTTGATGCTTCCGCTGAATATGTAGCCGTTTTGCATAACCACCCCGCAGTGACGTCGCCAATCGTCGCAACTTATTCGGGAAATATCATGATTACCTATGAGCAGTTCCCCTTTTGTTGGTAAATAAAAACCCATCAATAGTTTCAGTAAGGTTGTCTTACCGCTTCCACTAACGCCAACAATAGCTGTAACTTGTTGTTTATTGATTTTCAAATTGATGTCATTGAGGACATTGCGACTGTTCGTTCCGGGATATTTGAAATCTACATGTTCGAAATAGATGTTAGCTTGTAGTGATTCCTTTGAAATAGGTTCTTTGTCTCCGTCGTTCTCTTTGGGATGCCCTGTTACCTCTTGAACTCGATTGTTTGAAAGTTTTGCATATTGAGCTTGTCTTGAAAATTTCAACAATTGATTAATAGGACTCGTAATCTGTCCTAAAAGGAAACTTATGGTCATCATTGTCCCGATAGTCATTTGATCATTGACAACCAAAAAGGCGCAGATCCCTGTGACAAACAAATTCATGACATTGTCAATAAACCCTATTCCTTCTGAAAAAAATGTTTCAAGAAAAAAAGATTTGAGTTGATATTTGTTGATTTTTTCTTGAAAGGCAGTCCAATCTCGTATTCGAACCTCTTGAGAATTATTGATTTTAATATCAGGCATCCCCATAATTGTTTCATAAATTGAATTTCTACGGGAGGATTCGAATGAAAATAGAGAATAGTCAATCTGTCTTCTTTTTTGTGAAAACAACAACGTATAAAGCAATGACAGCGTGGTCCCACATACAAAGATAAGGAACACCATTGGATTGAAGTAGATGAGAATAGAACTGAAAACCAATAGATTAAGAAATGTTAGTATCACACCACCTAATAAATCTACAATCAGGTTGTTTACCCTCTCCTGATCACTTATTCTTTGTATCAAATCGGAACTGAAGCGTGTCTCAAAATAACTGATAGGCAAATCCACAATTTTTTTAAGGTATTTTGCAATAAGATTTGTTCCGAATGAAAAACCTGTTTTTAACAAAACAACCTTTGAAATGCTATTTGTAATGATAAAACCCACGTTGAAAAGCAATTGCGACATCAGCAATAACCATATCAAAGGGATATCCTTATTCAGTATGCCGTCATCAATTGTCTTTTTGAACAGCAACGGCATAATCCAAGTTATCGCCATGGATAGCAAAGTCAAAATCGAGATAATTGAGAAATGCTTCTTGTACAGATAAAAGATACGCCATGTGAGTTTCCGTAGAGGATGGTCCTTCGTCTTATCTGCATCTGGATTTTTAGTCTTGAAGGTGTCATCTGGCTCAACCAATATACAGACGATGCTATCATTGATGAACATTTTCTCTATAATTTCATTTTGCGAAAGACTTATTCTTCCGTCATCTGGGTCAATAATATGGAATCGTCTTTTCCTATCAATTTTTTCCAGAACCACAAAGTGGCCGGAATTAAAATAAAGGATGGCAGGGAGAGGTATCCTATAGATGTCATTGAGAGATATGCTGACAGCAACACTCCTCAACCCGATTTCAGTACATATAGTAGAAATATCGCTGATTGTACAACCAATTCGCGATATTTCGCAAAATGATTTCAATGTTTGCAATGAATATCTCCTCCCATAGAAGTGTGCAATCATCTGCACACAAGTCGGCCCACAGTCATTGCACTCCAACTGATGATAAACAGGAACCCTTCTCATTACAATCTTTCTTGAATCGTACTATTCCGTCTTTGGGAGCCTTTGGTTTCGCGATTTCCAAAACGCATACTGTAGGAAATCCAGTATGTTCTCCCATAAACGTGGGAATAGTGTGTATATATGTAATTCTGTGTTGCGAGCGACTCCTTGCTTTGCCAGTCAAGAATATCATCAACTCCAAATGAAATGGTTCCGCTCTTGAATTGCTTTGTGATGTGGACATTCCAGTTCACACTTTGATTGAGATTGCCTCCTACATAAGAGGATATGGGAACATAATCCAAAGTGGTTGACAATTTCCAATCTTTCTTTTTACAAAGTGCTGTTGATATGGAAAGATTGATGGAGAACTCGCTTCCCTTGACATTAAATGCCGTAATCCTCGGACTCTTAATCCTGTATAGATCAAATTCATAATAGATGCTGGCAGACAACAAGACGTAATTTTTGAAAAGCTGTTGGTCAGTTTCCAGCTCAATGAAAAAGAAATGTGCATTGCCATAATTCTCATCCGTAATTCGGGTGGAATTGGATTCTGGGGTTGGAATGCGGAATTCATTCCAAATATTTTGAGAATAGGAGTATCCCAAAATCAACATATAATCCCAAAAAAGGGTGTATGAAAGTTCTGCATCATATATCCTACAAGGACGCAAGTCAATATTATTCTCTCTGTATAATGTCGGGGAATAATAGTATCTGAAAGGATTCCTTTTCGCATAACTAGGAATAACCTGGCGACTGGTGAAATCCAGAGCAAATTCATGGTCGTCATTAGGAATAAAAACGAGGGAAAAAGACGGGAAGAGATTGAGGTATTTATTGGAGATGGTTTCTTTTGTGACCTGCTGTTGCCCATGATAAAGATAAAACTCACCTCGCAAGCCGGCTGAAATCGACCACATGTCGGATATTTCCCAGTCACAGGTAGCATACAATGCTGCGGTTATATCCTTGTAAACGAAGTGGTTGCTTTGGTCAAACCCCTCCATATACGCTGCTGATTGTTCTATGTTTGAGGTGTAATCGTCGTCAACCACGCTCCCGTAGCATTCCAATCCTGTTCGCAAATTCAAGGTCTTGCTGAATTTGTGGCTGTATTTTGCCTTGAAATCGATTCCATTGACGACCGCCGCACTGCTTGTGAAATAGGATGCCATTTCATGCGAAGGGAATCTCTGGTTTCTGTTTGTGTAAGATGAGATACTTTGGTTCCTCGTGTAAAAAATATCGAAAGTCAGCAATTGCTTGTCATTGATTTTCATATTGTAATTAAGATTGGTAAAAAGTGAAAAATTAGGCATGTTCGATATCTGGCAGGAAGAAGTGATATCGGAGGAATCTGCCAGATTCCTATGTCTATGGTAATAATCACTACGGGTACCCGTGCTGTCGAGCAGACAATGGCTGATATTCGTTCCCGCTTGGAATCCCAAGGTGTGCTTTTCGTTGATGTGCCATTCCATCATCGCATAAATATTTTCGCAAAGCACTCGGCTTCGGCTCAAACTCTGAAAAGCATTCGTTGTTGTATCGTTGTCAGCAAAGTGGTGATGGGCGCTCTCTGTTCCGCTACGGTTAGGTCTATATATCGTTGAGAAACTTATGGTTGCATTAACGTTTTTCTTCTGTAGTATCACAAAGGCATCCAAAGAAGGGCTGTTGAGTTCCCATCGTTCCTTTTGCCTATCCTTGACAATCAGTGTGGCTGCAACCCCGTCAGACGGGTTCTTCCGTAATATAACGTTCAGTATCCCATTTTTCACTGTGGAAGGGAATTCGCTTCCAGGATTTATTATAACCTCTATTCTCTCAATGTTCTCTGCAGGAATATTCTTCGGATCAAGATTGCTAGGTCTTCCATTGATGTAAATAGTAGCTTTACCTTTGTGTAATATTTCAAGCTCATCCTTAGACGTGACATTCACCAATGGGACATATCTTAGAATCTCTACAGCATTGTGTCCAGAAGCCAATGGTGATGTGTAAACATTGTTGATGGCATATCTGTCAGGCTTTCGCTCAATGGATAGCGCATTCGCAGAGATCGAGACTTCCTCCAATTCTGTCCAATCTCGATCAAGAATAAAACTCGTCTGACTTATGGCCAATCGTGTGGGTATCTGAATGGCGCGGTAACCGAAAGCCTTGACATAAACATTGGTTTTCTCAATATCTTGTGGCAACAACAATTCAAAGATCCCGTTTGTATCTGAAATGCTTGAGGAAAGTTCCTTGTTGTCACCAGAAACAACAGCCACCACAGCCATTTGTATTGGCAAGCCGTCCCCATCTGTCACCCTCGCCTGTATAATCGACTGCGAACAAAGATTGTTGCGGAGTACAATCGTCAAGCACAGAATCATCATAATCCTAATGAAAGAAGAATTTTTCATAAAGCAATGTTTTTCAGTTTATTGGAATTTGCACTTGTTTTTCACAACATAATTATAGAATCTGTTAAGAATAATATCTTGCTTTTTTTGTTCATCAATTCCGTAAATGCAGACATTATCCTTCTGCTCTTGGCGTTTTTGTATGCACCCTCCGCCACATAAGGGGAAAATCGAGCAAGTCGAACATATTTGATGAGGTAATATGTTGGTTATTCTTTCCTTTGGTGTGCCTTGCATCCAAACGACACTACCATCATCCTTTAAAAAACCATGCCGACTCTCTTTAGAAAAATCACGAGCAGTACATTTGTACACATCCCCATTGTAATTTACTAATAGCTGGTTAACACAATCTGCGTAGCAGGGGTGGTGTAAATAGTCAAGATCAAGCAACGGTGAAGTTATTTCGAATCCCCCCTCCCTAAAAAGTTTCATCGTTGGTCTAATTTCAAGTTCCTTCGCCCCGTCCTGCCAGATGCGCTGCAGATCCACCTGGACATACTTTCTATCTTCCTCATTCCATTTTTTTATATCACTTAAAATCGATAAAATTGATGAAAAATTTTTAGCCGTATAGTTGATACGGAGAATTACAGGTATCTGATTTTCAAGCAAACAATGAATATTACGAATGATTATATCGTAGGTTCCAACATTGCCTTTGGTAAAACGAGTTTTATCATGCTCTTCTTGAGCTCCATCCAATGTGATTTGAAATGTAACATCCAACTTGTTTTCCTTGAAAAAAGACACCATTTCATCATTGATTAAAACCCCATTTGAGGTAAATGAGATTCCAAGTGCAATACTTTTTTTCTCGCAACACACCAATGAGTGTAGGATGATTTTCCGAACAGAATCAAACTCTAATAATGGTTCTCCCCCAAAAAAAGAAAGAATCAGCTTCTTGATATTTCGTTGCTCTATGCATTTTTTTGAAATCAAGCCAAGAATGCTATTCATTATTTCCGAGGATATAGATGACCCTTTTACGTGTTTTTCGTAACAATACCAGCAATGTAAATTGCAATCCAAAGTCGGATTTATCATCAGATGAAAAACCCCTGATTCCAACCTGATTTTTTGAGAATTTCTCAACTGTTTCTTGTACTCGTCTTCCTCATTTGAAACTATAGCACCAGCACCACATAGTTCATTGTACAAATCCTCATTCAATCGCCTCAATTCAGCAGGTGGATTATTCAGCCAATTGCCCCCCATAATTAAGACAAAAGAATCGGAAGCCGAATTATAAACAGCCTTCACCGTGTCTGTTAGATCGATAAAGTTGTTATATATGCTGTATTTCATACACAGAGATTTAACACACACCTCCAACGATGTTACTCAGATTTGAGTAGTTGAAGGTGTGTGTAATTATGTAGCAAAACTTATTTGGTTGTACCTGAGCCTTGATTGTCACAAATTCTTCTGTTTATCGCATCATCGCATTTGCTTTGGTTCACACAATATACACGATTTCTGGAAGAATCGCAGCTGCTATTTGTACAATCTCTGTTGTGACTAAGACCACCAATCAAATTTGGCAAAACGGATATCGTCATCATTTGTCTTTCACTTAAAACAGACTGCTCTAACGAATTAACAAATTCTGTAATCTCTGAATATTTAGCAGGTTTCATAATACATTAATTTTCTTTTCTTAATTAAACATACTTCCCTCTTCCCCGCAGGGTGTGCTGGCACTTTGCACGGCACTTTCGGGTCTGTCATTCGAAACGGAAAAATTGTATCTTTGCCGCTTGATTACTGTGCCATCGCGTGACAGACATCACGATATATGCGACCTAAGGTGCTTTGCGGCAGGGAACATCGCTAATGGTTCCTTAAACACAAATGCGATGCCCCTGCTTGGGCACCTTTCTTTTCTTGCTCCGCTATCGGTCCGTTGCACACCATAACGGAGCTTTACCCAATGAATTTGTTCTTGCCTGACCATTGCAGGTCAGAGGCGTCGGTTTCTATGTGAATTACTTTTTTCATGCTTCTTCTTCTCATTCAGCCGCAAGGATGCGGCGGCTCCTAATTTCTCATTCCTAATTTCTCATTCCTAATTGTTTGAGTACGCTGCTGTTTCGCTGAAGAAGAGTCCCGTGAATGTGAACTGCAGGGTCGTGGTGTCACGATAGATCATCTGCCCGGGGATGTTCAGGAAGATGTGGTTGCCCTTCTCGTCCGTGTAGTTCAGCGAGCGATCCGGCACGAGGAAGAAGTCCTCCGAAGTCAAATCGAACGTGTCCGTTGTGGTGGCGGTAACTGCGGTACCTATTTGTTGTAGCTGGACAGCAAACGTATATGCACATTCGTCACCTGCCCCCATACAATTGATATGTATGCGATGTCCGTCCATCATCACACATCCTTTACAATCTTTGCTGCTATGTCCCATGCTCATTGCAAACAGGTGTGTTGAGTTTCCTGTTTTGGCGTTGCCAGACAGTGCAACCACACGGTTGAGTGTTTGTTCTTGTGTTGCTGTTTGGTTTTCCACTTTTTCACATGCGCCAAGCAACGTGACCGCAAGCAGTGTCAATGTCAATACTTTTTTCATTGCGCTTTGATTTTGATGTTAATTCATTACTTTTTCGGCGGCAAAAGTACAAACTGTTTAAATACCATCAATCCCCTCACATCGTGAATATGAACCCCTCGTAATACAAATATGAACCCTTATCCCTTTAGGGGGGGGGGGTAGTGTATTGATATTCAGCGTGTTATTTAATTTATCATTCCCTCGCATATCGTCAAATTTGCGAGGGGATTGTGGGTTTTTGTGTGAGGGATTGCACAATTGCCGTGTCCTGTGTCGGAAAATTGAGTATCTTTGCTGCCGTTTTCAAAAACATAATTGATATGAAGCGAAAAAAAACCGTTGTAACTATTGTGCTAAATGTCTTGTTCTGTGGCATAATGCTTTGGCTTTTTACCCGTAATTCCATCCTGCGACCATGTTCGGACAGCATTTACAAAGAGGCGCTTGCAGGATTACTATTGTTAGGTTCACTGTATGTCAATTACTTTCTGTTGTATCCGAAAATCTATCGCAATCGTCCGCTCATATACTGGTTGGTGATAGTGGCCATGGCTGTAGTTTTGGGCTTTGTTGATTTGGCCATTGCATACAACGGCATTGTATCGTGTAATGCCCAGGTTATTCAATATGTTGGTCGCTTGAGCTTCTTCTCAAAGATTCTGTTTTTTATCATTGGGCGTAATCTTGCCTTGAATTTCTTTCCTTTCTTGCTAAGGGAGCGGCAACATTTCCAACAGTCCTTAGAGAAAGAGGTAAAGGTCGTTTACCAAACAGTCCGAATGTTTGATGTGACAGATATAAAGAACAAGTTATATCTGGTCAACATTGATGACATCTTCTATTGCTACCAAGAGCGAAACAGTACCAGTGTCCATTTAGTGCAAGATGTATGTTATTATCGTCTTGGATCCATGAAACATCTTGAACAGCTGCTTGGAAATAAAGACTTCATCCGTATTACAACCAATGTACTGGTACCTTTCCGTTACATCAGAGAGTGTAAAGACAATATGGTGATTATGAAAAAAATGTCTTGGGAAAATGAACCCACTATATTCCACTTGGAACCCAAGACTCAGAAGGAGATTTCAAAAAGGGTGATAGAGGGTGTTCAGAGATACAGAGGAGAAGTCGCGGCTGGGGATAGAATCCCCAAAAAACCAACCCGCCGAAAAGTCAAGCGTAAACCGGCAAAACCTTCGGATGAGAAAACCCAAAAAGTGCTTTCTTACATAGAAAGCCACCCGAATTGCAACTCAAAAGGGATTATTGATGGAACAAAAATCCCGTTGAGTAGTGTTGAACGTTGCATTTCCGTACTCAAAAAGCAAGGTCTCATCAAACACACTGGCAGCAAAAGGAATGGTGGCTACGATGTGGTCAGTCCTCGCCCGGAAAGAGAAAGAGTGGAATCTGTACAACAGGAGGAAAAGGGTACCACAATAAAATTAGTCCAAGAAACACACGACAAGGGAAAGCCCGCAGAACCGTCATCCAAGGAATAGGTCTCTTGCGATGCGGCAGCTGTTTGGTGCTGTGTTAGTTTTTCTACTGTTTCTTTACTCCGAAGAAGTTGACCAGACACTCGTCACCCCAAAATTCGGCTGCGAGGTCGAAGAGGCGTTCCGCGTTGCGGTCTATGGGTTCGTCTAACCAGTCCACCACGGAGCGGCGGATGCTGGGGTGCGGGTTCACGTACTTGCCGGGAACACGGGGCTGGCCGTAGCCCACCGCCCACTCCCGCCATATCCCGTGGATAGGAATCTTGAAACTCACGGCCTCAGGGATTCCGCCATCATGCTCTATCTTGTACTGTATGCTGTTGCGGAGCTTGCGCTCCACCTTGCCGCTCTTCTTGGTTATGGAGGTGACCTTCTTGCCCTTGGTGAACCGCTTTTAAGGAGCTTCATTTCCTGCAATCTCGCCACGGCGTATTTGATTCCACTTGCGCTATATCCTTGCAACACCTGGTTCATAGTATCCCGTGTGGCAGTGGGATTGGCACCAAGAAAATCCAATACTTTCTGCTGTAAATCTGTCAGCTGCACCTTTTGGTCAGTCTTTTGGCCAGTCTTTTGGCCAGTCTTTTGGTCAGTCTTTTGGTCAGTCTTTTGGTCAGTTGTCGGGACCGCCTCAGCTTTCCTCCTTTCTGCTTCAATAAATGGCATCACACTGGGTGCTGCGTCGAACCGAACCATCAGGTCGCAAGGGTGGATGATGTAAACAGGTTCGGGCGAACCGTAATTGCGGCACGCCTTGCACATTTTTTCAATCCCGCGTCCCCAGGCTTCGATGAACCCCGCACGGAAAAACGTGTTGGCAATATTGGGATTTAGCAAAAGAGACTGATGGGAAGAAAGAAGTGTTTCCGCTGTCCAACCTTCGGTCAGCAAGCAACTGTTGGAAATAAACAACCTGTCATCCTCAACGCGGATTTGAATCGGGTTATTGGCCGACCAGTCTGAGTGTGCCAGCGCATTGAAAATGGCTTCTCTCACCGCCATTTTCGGAAACGGATAGGTTTCAACCCTGGTAATGTTTTCGTAGGTGATGAATGCCTTGAGGTACTTTTGGTACAGCAGATCCTGCACACGGTCGGCCTGCATCATCAGTGAGCCGTGAACCTCATCCATATACAAGATGTCGGCCTCTTTGTTGAACATTCCGATTTTGGTGTAACACCCTGTGACCAACTCTTCCGGCTCGCGGTAAAACAAGAGTACCGCCGCCCTTTTCAGCTTGCCATCAACGGTGAGTTTCAATCTTTCAAGCAATTCCTCATCAGAACAGGCGAGGTCGTCTTCTGTCATACGTTTGCTTCGCAGCGCCTCCCTGCGGAAAATATTGAAACTCTCTCTGTCAAGGTCCTGGTATGTGAAATTGTCAACGGTGACGGAATCCCATTTCGTTCCGGTTCGTTTAAGTAGAAAATGGGTGAGGGCGGAACCCTGCAGCGTCTGCAATGTCGCACCAGACCGAATGTAATAGTCTCCCTTGTAATTGAGAGGGAATCCGCACGGTTCGGTTTCGATTCTGATGTACGACTTGCCGTCTTCCGTCATCAAATCCACACCGACAATGATTCCCATCGCATTCTTCACCTTGTTGGGGATGTCCTCCAAGAGGCGTTTGGCGTTGTCCACACCGACCACCTCGCCCTTGTCGTTCATGCCGATGTAGAGCGTGCCGCCCTGCGCGTTGGCGAAACCGCAGATCCACTTCAGGTATTCGTCACGCCAAGACTCCTTGTATTCAATATTTTGCGTTTCCATACAACATTCAAATTCCGACCGCAAAATTATAAAAAATCTCGAAACAGAAGACCGTCATTTCCTGCCTCCCTCCCGAATCACCTTGTCGAGCCTGCCGAGGATGACGTGGACGTTGGAGGCGAAGAATTTGCTTTCGTCATAGAAGCGGTCGCCCATGAGGTCGCGGTGGACGGCCACCCACGAGAACGCGGGCGGCTGGTCGTTTGGCGAAATCTTAGGACGTTTCGGTGCGCGTGCGAACACGTTGGGGTATTTCTCCTCAAGGTTGCGCTTGCGCAGCGTCTTGTAGCACAGCACAAAGGCGGTGAGCTGCTCTTCGGGAAGTGTGGCCATCATTCTCATCCGGGTGTCCGCGCCGTAGATGGTGAACG
>CACXXY010000064.1 GCA_902771655.1 uncultured Bacteroidota bacterium
GTCCATCATTGACCGCTGTACAGCAAACATCTACAAGCCCTATCTGCGAGGAAAAGCACCCGCGCCGCTCCTGTCCGACTGGCGCAACGAGGTCATGCGGCAGCCGGAGCCGGAGGCGCGGGAGCTGGCCTTGACCGCCGAGCTGATCACTGAGGGCAGCTTGAATGTATTTGCCAACGCCTCGGACGTAGATATGGGCAACCGGATCATCGTCCTTGATCTCTACGAAATGGGCGACTCGCTGCGCAAGACGGCGCTTGTGGTCACGCTGGAGGCCATTCAAAACCGCGTCATGGAAAACCGCAAGCGGGGCAAGTTTACCTGGGTATTCATCGACGAGGTGTATTTGTACTTCAAGTACCACTACTCCGCGGAAGTTTTATACAAGGCATGGAAACGGTTTCGCAAGTACGGCGGTATTTTGACGGCGGCAACGCAGAATGTGGAGGAATGTCTGACCTCCGACACGGCGCGTCTCATGTTCGCAAACTCCGAGTTCCTCATGCTGTTCAACCAGGCGGCCACCGACCGGGCGGAGCTGTCCAGCCTCCTGCATATTTCCGATACGCAGATGGGCTATGTGACGGATGTGGAGCCGGGACACGGCCTTATGCGGGTATCCGGCGCGGTGATCCCGTTTGACTGCACGATCCCGCAGGACACGGAGCTTTACCGGCTGATGAACACAACGCCGGGACGCAGCTGATATGGAGCGCAGCAAAGCAAAAGAGGATGGGCGCAGAAAAGCCATCCGGGAGAAAGCCAATGCGCTGAAGGACAGGCCGCCCCGGAAAGCGCCGACGAAAGAGACCATCAAGCAGGCAGGCCGATACCGCGCGATAGAGACGGCGAAAAAGCAACTCTCCGAAGCCCAGCAGGCCATAGCGCCCGACCAGGAGCAGCCGCCCTATACCGCCGTGGACAAGGTGGAGGGCTATTCCGTCAACGCTGCCCATGAGATGCTGAACAACATACCCTCCGGCCAGAGAAAACACCGGCAACCCACCGAGAATAATCCGTTTCACGGTGAAACGGATTATAGGGAGGATGTACCGACAAAGCCGACGCCAAAGGAGCGTATGCGCCGCGAGGCAGTCAAGGAATTCAAGCAAAAGCGGAAAGAGCAGGCCGTGAGGAAAACGCCGATCCCGGAAGATCAAAGGCCAAGCAGCCAGACTCTCCCGCAGGCACTCGGCAACACAGCCAAGCGCCGGAGCATCAACGCCTCGGCGCAGAAAAAAGCAAGCACAGAACAAAAACCAGCGAATCACTCTATCCTCTCCACACATCCATCCACGGGGCAGCGTCAACGGGCGCTGTCCCGTGAAGCTTCTTCCGCGACCATTTCCAAAGCGCAAATCGTCAAGGAACAGGGACGCAGATACGCCCGCGAACAGGCCATCCGGGAGATCAAGACCGGCACGGCGCGTAATCTGTCCGGGAAAGCGGCCAAGGCGAGCGGCGAGTTTTTCAAGAAGCTCGGCACGGCGCTCACAAAGGCCGTCACCCCCGGCAAGGGAACGCTGCTCTATGCTGCCGGGGCGCTCGTGCTGATCATCGTTCCTTTTATGGTCATCATGGGCGTGGCGTCCATGCTCACCGGCAGCGGCGAGGGGCGCAGCGGCTACATTCCTGTGAGCGCGGAGGTGGAGGCATACCGCCCTTTGATCCGGCTCTATGCCGCGCAGTATGGCATCCCCGAATATGAGGATCTGATCGCCGCCGTGATGATGCAGGAAAGCGGAGGCCAAGGAGGAGATCCCATGCAATGCTCTGAGTGCGGTTTTAACACCCGGTATTCCCATGCGCCCAACTCCATCACAGATCCCGAATACTCCATTGACGTGGGCATCCAGAACCTCGCAGACTGCCTGCGTCTTTCCAACGCCGAAAGCCCAATTGACATTGATCGGATCTCTCTGGCTTTGCAGGGCTATAACTACGGCAGCGGCTACATCTCCTGGGCGCTCTCTAACTATGGAGGATACTCTGAAATGAACGCCATTGCGTTTTCCGACATGATGGCTGAGCGATACGGCTCAGGCGGATATGGTGATAAAGCCTATGTATCCCATGTTCTTCGCTACTATGTGATTGGGCGCTCCTTCATGGGCGAGGGCAACGCTGCAATGGTAGCTGTGGCACAATCGCAGATTGGCAACATCGGAGGTGAGCTCTATTGGTCATGGTATGGCTACAACGATCGTGTGGAATGGTGCGCGATCTTTGTCTCCTGGGTGGCGGATCAGTGCGGCTATCTTGATGCGGGCATCCTGCCCAAGACAGCGGGCGTGCGTCCCTTTGTGGATTGGTTCAAGGAACGTGGTCAATGGCAAGGCCAGGACTATGAACCGATCCCCGGCGACATTATCTTTTTCGATTGGGAAAGCGACGGTCTGCCCGATCATGTTGGTATCGTAGAAAAGGTTGAGAACGGCTTGATCTACACCGTGGAGGGAAACACTGGCGATGTTTGCGCGGAAAGGCGCTATACGCTGGGATCAGCTTCTGTCTATGGATACGGCAGGCCTCTATACTAAAAGCAAGAGGGTCTTTTTTCTTCGACCCTCTTGTCTTGTAGTTTGATTGAATTGATCCTGTTAAATAATCGTTTTTTGCTCCTGACTGCCAAGAACCTACCGCGTTCTGGCAGCGGACTGAGATAGTGAGAGGCAAACATAGCGAAAGCTCAATTGCTTTATTTGTTTAGCAAAAGTGGCAATTCGAATTTTTGTGCCAGTATGTCGACTTCTCTATAGAAATCGTCCGTCTTAGGCGAAGTCAATGATAGCGTAATACTTATAGAATTGGGCTCAGAATTCTCCGCTAGATCGTCAGGTATGGATAGCAACTTATCACAGCATTCATCTGAGAAGCGTTCTATGTCACAGAGTGTTACTTCACACATTTTTGAGAATGAAGTAACTAAGCCTCGAAGGTCCTCTTGTGTGGCTATGGTGCTGAAGTCTAGCGACCAATCAATAATTGAAAGATAGACATCTATCAAACGATTTGCAACATACACGATATAGTCAGCATCACCTGGGACACCAGGAGCGCCTAATGCATCCGGTAATGTTTTATGAATAAGCACTGATATAGTATCAATCGTATGTTGAAGTTGTTCCATTTTTAGGGAAAGATATTCAATCAATTCTTCAATGCTTTGAAGTCTGCGAGGAGTGGCAAATGTTATCCCAAAATTAAAGTCTCGTCTACGATCTTTCAAATCTTGTAGTCCATAAGACAGTACCTGAGCAAAAAGCTTGTGTTCCCATCCTGCTGGACGCAATAAAGCAGTTTGAAAGGCATACCCATCAAGATTTGCGATCTTTTTGCTCATTGTTTTCGGGGTAGCCTTTTGCTTGAGCGACAGACAATCGCTAAACAAGAAGCCCAACTGAGCTCTAAGAGTATTCACTATATCTTGCGCAGATTCGAAACTAAACGACCAGATTCCTCCATTATTCCTGAATGAATCCACAAATTCGAAGAGCTTCGGAGTATCTACTGTCGATTGATAGTTCCCATCGGGATTGTCACGCCAAACTGGAAGAATACTCAATATTTGCTTATCGACAAAAGCATAAATGGGTATCCCTTTTGCTTTGGCCCGCAGAAACTCCATATTTGTTACGGATCGCCCTGTCTCAGTTACGTGGCCATACCGGCAACCAACAATTAATATGAAAATATCAGCACGCTCATCAACCGCTCGTAAGCAGTTATCAATAGTTCCCTTTTGCGGGTCTAAAGGAAAAGAATCGTATTCAGATAATAACACATCATATCCAAGTTGATCCCGAAAAAACTCACAAATGTCTTTTCTCACCTGTTTTAAATCGTAACAGGTAGAACTAACAAAGGCAGACGGTTTTCTCCCCAAAGACATAGTCTTCAACCTCTTTTCGTTTTTACCTTATTGTTCCTTATTTATCTCATTGGTAACACTTCTGGTTTCATATTAAAATGATTTTTCTAGGTTGATCTATGATTCATTATAATAACACTTCCCGTTAATATCCATTTCTGGTGGAATGAATCCTTGTGTCGCACGTTTCCAGAACAGCAGGAGTGACTCTCGATTCTTCTCAAGTCCTCGTTTTATTAGTCTTTTGTCTCTGTCGTAGTCGTTGCTTTCAAACTTGTCTTTCGGGAATCGTTCCAGCGTTTCGAGCGAGTATCTTGGAGAGTCTTTCCCCTTTTTCACATGAACGTGTGGCTTGCTGAATTGATGGATCAACTCATTAGAAGGGACAACAAAACGGTAACCGTTATTGTAATTGATGGACGCACCCGCTACCAAAAAGCAATACGCGTCAATGTGCTCAGAATGAAAATCACTGAAGATTTCCTGGAGTCTCTTTTCGTCCTTGGCTCCCCACAAGAATCCTTCTTGATAATAATAGACCGTCTGCGGAGAAAGAAAAGCAAAGACATTCTCATCCATCGGAATATCAAAGTCATTCCTATGCGAACTTGCATAGTCAAAAAGATCTTTTGTTTTTGCGGTTTCAGGAGTTGCAAATTGTGAGATGTCAACATGAAGCGTAGAAGTTTGCTGTGGGGCAAAAATCAAGATAGTATCAGAAAAGAACTCATCGCTGAAACCGCACTTACACACATGAAAATCGATTCTCATTGCCTTCTCCTTTCCATTCGGTAGATACGTTTTCCCTTTTGTTCCAAAGAGATGGGCGTTCGGCCTTTCTTTGTTTCCAAGATCTCTCTAAACTAGCAAAGCAGTTCCTTATGCGCATTGTGTTAGATATCTTTGAAAGAGTAACTTCAACACCCTTCATTGTGCTCTGCTTTCATCTTGTTTTTGATCAATTCGGAACACAGTATTGTCTCTATTGAATGCATAGATAAACACCTGATGTCCCAGAAAACGTTCGCAAAAAGAAATATATGAATTTGATGCCTGAAACCGCCTCACAGCAATATCTTTGTCGTCAGTTTCAAACTTCTCAACTGCTGAGCATCCATGGATATCCAAAGCTTGGTCTCTACGCAAATCTTTTGTCAAGTCGCAAAGGTCACAATAAATTGAGGCAAACAACTCGTACATGGTATCCCTCCTCTTGATTAGTATAAATATACACTATTGGGGTTTCTATTTCAATCAGGTGCATACTATTTGCCTCATATCTTCATCAGGGGGATAAGGCCATAGTTTACTGAGGCATTCCGTTTCGCCGTGAAACGCATTTACAGCTTTTCATGGTCAACCTCTCTTTACTTTGTTCTAAACATAATCATACTGTGGTGAGAAAGAAAGTATCGTCCACGGGATACAGCGTCTAAGAGTTCAATTGAGTCGGGTTAGCTTGGGTGGTAAAATGAGTTCTACCAACTCGTTGAACCATCACTTTTGTTCCATGGTTTTGTCAAAACACCCTGCGGACGATGACCGCCCGCAGGGTGCCGCTCTATGGATTCAATTGTGCCGGGTCAGGTTGGACAGAGAACCGTCCCCTGTCCCATTTACAGTTTTCGTTGCTTTGTTCCACGCGTAAACATCCCGTGGACGTTATTCGTCTTCGGGATGCTGATGCTAGGGAAAAATGTGCTGAGCCAATGAAACAAAAGGTACGTCCCCTTGTGCTTCAAAGGTACGTCTCCTTGTCTTTCACTCCTTTCATCTCGCGCTCTCTAAGTATTGTTTCAAGCCTTCATATGAAACCCAGATAGCCGGTCGAACCATTATCCCCGAATATGTAGATATCGTTCCTCCCTGGTTTATTTCTCCATTGCCACGTACATTCATATGAAATCTAGCCCCCGATTCACCTCTATCCGTTATCCACCAATAATCACCATCGTATGATGGCACAGGTCTTTTCCCTCCAGGAGAAACAGGATTGCTTTCACAGGCAGACATCGCATATGCAGTCGGGGTGCAGATCCGTTCATTAGCACTCGGAAGATATTCCAGCACCTGTTCCTTGCTCAAGCAGAAGGCCAGATCAGATTTATCGTTGCTGGTCAAAATGATAGATAGTTCTTCGTCTGTGAATGCCGTCTGAACGAATTCCTGGTTCAGCCAGATTCGTAAGGAGCTATTGTCCCAGGAACTATTGCTGTTTTCGGAATAAGCGCGATAAGTAAGGCCACCTTTTGACAGCAGCAAGGCCTTATCTTCCGTGACATCTAGGACGATCCAGTTTATTGCACTGGCATCCCAATTCCCGTTCAAATTCTTGCTCTGTTTATATGACCCCAATTCAACAATGTCTCCACGCACTGGGCCAGGCCATTTTGTGCTTCCGGTATCTTTGAAAAATGCTATACAAGAAAAGAAGACAGTTAGTGCAAGGAGAAGAAAGAACATTCGCTCCTTGCAAATTTGATTAATCGTATCTGTTTTAGGTCCCTTGATGTAGTTCTTTATGGCTTTCACCAATTCTGGGAGGCTCTTGAATCCTGTTATGAACGTAAAAATGCCACAAATTGCAGCTATTGTTTCCCACGGCTTCTTCCAAATCATTTCCGTCATATCTCTTCCTTATTTCGTTTATAAAGGAGGTTTTTCCCACCGCTCGCTATTCTTGCACTAATGGTTTATTCCATCTTATACCAAAAAAGTAACACGAAACATGTCGTAAATGGGTTTTTTCACAGCCAATTCTTTCAAGGATTGAAACAGAAAAGGGCTGCGGAGCTTGTTCACTCATCCGTTGCCCTTCGTTTATTTGCTCAATTACTCAAAGGGTTCCTCGGACACAATTCCTTAAGATAGATCCTACATTAATCTGTTTCACCGTGAAACGCATTTACTGTTTTTCTTGGTCAATCTCTCTTTACTATGTTCTAAACATAAACAGCCCGTGGACGAGAAAAAAGTATCGTCCACGGGGCTGCTGCGTTTAGGGGTTCAATTTAGTCGCGTTCGCCTGGGCGGAGAACTGGGCCTTTGTTGCACCTGATTATGCAAGACAAAGGCTACGTACCCTTGTCCTCGAGTTCTGTTCTAGAGAGTTAGTTATTTCTCTCCTCAGTTTAAGTACCCTTGGATTATCAATATGGCCAGAGAAGTAGTTCAAGGAGTATCCTGCGTTCCCATCCCACCGCTTCTCTATTGCGCTTCCTCTTTATTTGTCTTTCCCTTAGCCTTTTTTGTAGCAGTTCCTGTCATCATCAAAGCTAATAGAACAATCAACACCATCGGAAACCCAATATAGTTTACAATTGGCGAGATAATCGTTGGAATTATTTTTGACAATCCGCCAGTAACACAACCGATTACAGCAAGGACAACAGCTGTGATAATGCGATTACGAAAGGTATTTCCTTTTGAAACCAGCGCCATTATTGCCAATAGCCACATAAGCGATCCGCCAGTTATAAACTTGATTCGTTGGACACTGGGGTTTTTTTCGTTTACAAAGACATTTCCAATACTACCATCGGATTGCTTTTCTATTTCTACTAACAGGTTTTCATACTCTTTCATTAAGACACTATTTTCTCTGATTTTATCTTTGTCGATAGACATCATTTTTGTCACTATTTCTATCCTATTGTTAACCCGATGATAATAGAAATAATTCGCATCGATATATGGGAACAGAAGCAAAAACACCAGAATTACAAGCAGAATAACTATGTAGAGCCGTGGATTTTTAAGATTATTACTCACTGCATCATAGAGTTTTTCGTACATTTTATCCTCCTCATGAAATGATTAATTTCGTTTTCAACTTCACTATCGTTGCCGGATTCCATCTCAAAGCACTCCTTGGACTTATCATGCCCATGGAGTGACCTGTTAAGGATTCTGTTTGAATTTGAGGATATTTTCTCTAACCTTTGACTTGATTCTCAGTTCAACTAACATAGTGTCAACTCGAACCGTTACCCTTAGCTTTTGAGGGAGAACACACATCTTTTCGCCCTGCATCTACACACTTTTTCATCAAATACGGCTCGATTTCTAATAAGTATAGTTTTGAAGCATCGAGACAAAGTAGTGCGCCGTGTTGCTCTGCGCGATACTCCTCACTGTGACCGACTCGCTTTATAATGTAGTCTGATAAGGCGATACGGCATCCCGAGTCTCCATAAGTATCAAACAGAACAATTTTGCCGGAAATATGATACTCATTTCCGTTTTCACAAGTACAGCATCTTAGTAACTTGCCCTCCTTTTTCGTATCTTGTGACTGCAATACATCATACCAAATCTGTTGATTCCCAGTAATGTGCCCAAGAGCAATAAAGATTTTTCTTCTCATGTTCAGTTTTCTCAAAAGAATAGCCGCAATAGCAAGAACTACTGCAAGCGCAAATCCAATTAAATTCTGCAAGTCTTCGTAATTAGTTTTCGGAGTCACAATAGGTGAGATTAACGAGATAAAATAACTAATTGCTACACTTGCAATTGCCACATGCTCAAAACTGGAATCTTGGGCATCACTAAAGTATTTATACAAAATAAGGAAAAAATAACCCGGGAAAAAATAGTTGAAAAACACCGGAATGTTCGTAATGATCTCTTGAATTACTTGCATAGTATCCCTTCATCCTTTTCGTTTGTTTATTTCTCTTGATTCTTTTTCTCTTTTTTAGTTGCGTCTTTGTGAGGTTTATTATTTTGTTTTTCCCAAGGGTATGGATTAACCTGTATGGGTGGCTCGTCTGATGAAGGGACCGCAACGGTTTGTAACCTAATGGTGTACTCTCCTGCATTTCTTGTAGGAAAAGGATGGGTTCTGACTACATCTATCTGCCGTTCTCCGTGATTTATGGGCATTGAATTATGTATTTTTATGTAATCCTTTTTTGTCCGCGTAGCTACTGTATATGAATTAGGAAGATTTTTAACTGAATAAGGTTTAATTCTACTTGCGCGGACTCCAGTTGCTTTTGAGATTACTTCTATTAGTTCTTTCTTCTCTATCTTTTTTATCTTTCTTTGTGTCGCCATAATACAAATCCACCATTCTATATTATTTCCATCACTTGATGGAGTTCAGATAATTGATTATTGTTTGATAAACTGTACCGTAGCCAAATACTTTTGTCTTGGAGCTATATTGGTGTCTTAAGAAGGTTTATAGTTTTTGACGCTTGAAGTTCCTTGACGTGCTGCAATAGGAATTAGGTATTTCCATGTCAGGCGGAAAAACAGCATCGCGGAACCTCACACTATAAAATTGAGCTACATCGTATTGTAAATACCTTGAGCATTTTTCTTCCATCTATCCCACAAGGGTTGTTTGTCTAATTCATAAGCCGTCTTACTCCTCTCTATTGCAGTGTTGTTTGCTCTATAAATGTATTGTTCCTAAACATTTGGCAAAGGTAACACGTGTTATGCAGTTTTTTGACAATAGAATTAAAGACTTCATCGCGTGAGAATCCATGGTTTGGTTCGGTATGGATTAAATTGTGCTAGGTCAAATATATGCTACATTTTCATATAACGAAAAAGCTCACCCTGAGGTTGCTGTAAAAACCCGTTTCACCATGAAACGAAATTACTGCTTTTCTTGGTCAATCTCTCTTTTCTTTGTTCTATACATAAACATCCCGTGGACGATACTTTATTTCTCGTCCACGGGATGCTGTGTTTAGGGGTTCAATTGAGTCGGGTTATACTGGACGGATATTGGGCTATACCAACGTATTGGATCGTCACTTGTGTTCCAGAATCTTTCCTAAACACCCCGCGGGCGTTTGCCTGCGGGGTGCCGCGTCAGGGATTCTATTGTGCCAGATCAGGTGGGACAGAGAACCGTCCCCCGTCCCACCGCTTCCCTGTCAGAAGAAAGCCATCGTTGACGTTTCCAGAAAGCTGCTCATGCTGATCTACCTGCTGCTGCAAACAAGGCAGACCTACGATCCGCCGGGAAAAGCGGCGTAGACTTACTCTTTACCATAGCTTTTCCGCTCTGCAAGACAGGGCTTAGTTTTTGCGGCCTTTTTCGGGGACTTACCCCTTCGTTTTTCGCATTAACCGTCCCCTGTCCCAGCATAAACCAAAAACTCTTGCATACGAGCCTGTGTATAACGAATAGCAAGGAACTTCTTCCGACATATTCTGCATTTAATTAAATTCAACCGAAAACCGAATCGCTCTGATTCTAGTGGAGAATCGGATAGCTGAACAATAATATAATCTCTTGCAGATGGCGGTCTGAAGATGTCTACTGGATGTACAGAGACGGATTTCACCTTCTTCCAAGGAATTTCAATCGTTTTTAACGTATAAACAATAACAATGCCTTTCTCAGATAAAATGTACTGCGCATTACGCCAATCAAAGTCAGAAACGCCTATATACAGGAGGAGAAGAGTGCTCACTCCACAGAAAACCATCGCTACCATGCTCCAGCCACATTGCACCTCTTTGTAGTATATGGTAGCAAGTCCAACGATGAGCACGACAGCACTAGAACAAACTATGAGAATAATCGCTCCTACTCTGTTAGCCCAAATCCATAGTACGTCTTTTCGCCTTTCATCTGTCCCGTGCATGTACTTCATATAGCCACAGCCTCAAACCTGTAATACTCCTTATAGAATGGTGGTCTCTTATTATCCTTTTTCTTTCTCTTCCGGCAATTTGGTAATATTTTGTCAATCATTTTTCCAATAAAGTCATCTTCAACATCAATATTTGATTCGATTACATAATTAGTAGCTTCGGCTGCTACTGCAAAATTAAAAGCAACAACAGCAGCCTCCAAGATTGAATTAACCCCACTTGAGTTACTGGTTATATAAAAACCTAAGTGTCCCCAAAACAAAGTTGATCCGAACTCCGCAAGTCCTATAAATAGGCGCGTTGATGCATTTCCTTCCGAGTTTAGCGCAGAATACACTCCATGAAGTGCTGCCCCAGCAAAAAGCCAGCCACCTCCTGCCGCACATAGGCCTCCCGTTGCAGCCCCTTCCAAGGTTGCAATAAGCACATCACCCGTGTCGCCCCCTTTCTGCGCCGCAGACAAGCCTCCGACTAGAGCGCCAACTATCGCTCCAATTACAATTACTTCCCACACATCACCGCCCTTATCGGTCCTGTTTCCCGGATTATTTCCACAAAACGCATATAGATTTGTGCTCACAAAGTCGCTGTTTCCTCCAAGATTACAAGGATTATCCGCATTAATGAACCTGCCCACCTCGGGGTCGTAGTACCTGCTATGCAAGTAATACAATCCTGTCTCGGTGTCGTAGTAATATCCTCTGTAGCGAATGGGGTTCACGCTTGCCATGGAGCCGGTGGCGGAGAGCACCTCGCCCCAGGCGTCGTAGCGGTATTCGGCCACCGATGCGCCGGCGCTGTCCACGATGCCAATGACGTCACCCTGGAGGTTCTTGCGGTAGAAGTACTCCGTCTGGGTGTTGCCGGAGACGTGGGTGAAGCCAATGATTGCACCTTTGGCGTCGTGGTGGAAGTACAGCGCGTAGCTGCCCGTGATCTCCGCAACCAGTGTGCTGCCCCGGTAGACATAGCGGTGAATCTCGCTGCCAACAGTTTTTCGCGTCCGCAGACCAGACTCGTTGTATTGGAAGCTCAGGCTGGTCGTTCCGTTGCTCGCGCTTTTGAGCTGCCGTCCGCCCTGCCAGGTGAAGTTCCAGCCCCGGTAGCTCGTCGGATTGCCCATGCCGTCATAGGTGATGGGCGCCCCGTTGTACGCCGTCAGCAGGTCCGGCCAGTTGGCGTTCCCGTAGGTGTAGCTGACCGTCGAGAGCGGCGTGCTGCCTACCACGCCGTTCTGGTAGCTGTACTCCTCCTTGCTGAGAATGTTGCCGCCCAGGTCGTAGCTGTAGTGCCAGGCTTTCCCTTCCGCTGCGTTCTTTTCCCAGGTCAGCTCGTTCAGCGCGTCGTACTCGTAGGTTATCGTATGCGTCCCATCGCTGACTGAGAGAATGTTGCCCTTCGCGTCGTATGTGTAGGACAGGCTCTCGCTTTGGTTTCCATAGCTGTTCTGCAGCGCGGAGACCTGGGTCGTTGTCCTCGTGGTATCCAGATCCCGGTAGGTGTAGCCGGTGGTCAGAACCGTGCTGTTCCCGCTGCTCACCGCGCTCTGGCTCAGCCGTCCCAGTCCGTCATAGGTAAAGCCCTTCTGTACAGTTCCATAGCTGCTCTGGGTGGGCTGCTTGTCCCCGTTGTAGCTGTTGGTATAGGTGAAGCTTTGCCCGTTGACCAATGACCTGGTCGTTGCTGTCATAGGTCCAGCGGAACTCATGCTGGTTGTTGGACGAGTCCGTCTCCCATACCCGTGTCAGCCGGTTTCCGCTGTCGTAGTAATAGCGCTCCATGTTCACCAGCGTCCGGGACGTGATCGTGCCGCTTGCAAGGGTCGTGTCGTACTGCTCCACCCTGGCCAGCTTGCCCTCGCTGTTGTAGAAGTACTGAAACTCCACGCCGCTCGTGCCGTTCGTGGTCCACCGGGCCGTCAGATCGTTGAACTCGCTGTAGCTATAGGCCCAGCCTGCCCCGTTGCCGTAGTCCTGCCTCGCCAGCGTCCAGGTCCCCGGGTTGTAGCTGTTCTCCACCAGAGTATAGGTGCTGCCCACCTTGACCTTGGCAAGCAGACTCGCCGTGGTATACTCCAGCGTGTAGTTCGTGGAAGTATTCGCCGTGTTGGTGTGGCTCAGCCCCACCAGCAGATCGTCGCTGTAGCTGTTGGTGATGGCGCTGTTCCCCGTCTGGCTGGTGACCGGACGCCGCATCGTGTCATAGCTGTTGCTCCGTGTTGCCGTCGTTGCCCGTCACGCTGGCGGTCATGTTCCCGTCCGCAGTATAGGTCTTGCTGCTGTTCAGGCTCTTTTCCCCGCTGCCCGTGATGCTCGTCCCCGTGGGATTGCCGTAGGCGTCATAGGTGTAGGCGCTGGTCACGCCTGTGTCGCTCACAGCACTCTGCAGCAGACCGTTGTTCGAATAGCTGTAGCTGTATTCCGCGCCGCCAGGAAGCGTA
>CACXXY010000065.1 GCA_902771655.1 uncultured Bacteroidota bacterium
GTCCCGATAGCTGGGCCCCACGGGCAGCTCCGCACCTGCCACAGTCACATTCGCGGCATCCGCCATTTCCACATGATTTAGCGAAACAATAAACGACCTGTGGATACGTATGAACATATCTTTCGGAAGTTCTTCCTCTAAGTTTTTCAACGAATATAACGCAGTGATATTACGCTGTTTAGCATGGAATGTAACATATTCCTGCTGGCCTTCCACATAGAATATATCATCGAACTTGACACGATACAGTTTCCGGTCGGCCTTTATGACCATATAATCGGACAGTTTTTCCACAGAAGGAGACCGGTTGACTGATTGAAGTCCTGATTCTGACGAATATTGGGATTTTGATTGAACTTGCTCCTGGGAACCCTGGTCAAGCTGAGGCCGAGACTGAGATTGAGACCGATTTTGATATGGCGGTTCGTTGGCAGCCCGAAGCAGTTTGATTCGTTCTATCGCCTTGTTTACAGCCTTCACGAAACGATTAAAAGGAATAGGTTTCAGCAAATAATCGACCACCCCTAAATCATAACCTTCAAGGGCATATTGCTGGGTTTGTATGGCAGATTCTCCACGAACTCCACTCCAGTCATTTCTGGCATCTCAATATCCGTCAACAAAATATCAATTTTCTCACGCTGCATCACCGCCATAGCATTCATGGCATTGGCACACGAATCCACCAGTTTCAGCATGGGCATTTTCGACACATAATCCTCGATCAGTGTGCGCGCCAAACGCTCATCATCCACTATAAGTACCGCATACTGTTCCACATCTGCAGTGCTGTCATTCTTTTGCATATTCAGAATGTCTGTCATCTCAATTTCAAACTTAAATAGACCTTGAAAATCTGATTTTCTTCACCCATTTCCAAAGTATAATCATCTGGATAATAAATATTTAATCTTTGTTCCACATTATCAATGCCTATACTGTTTTCTTTCGTACCCTCATGTGAAACATGCGTTTTGGAGACACTGTTTTCCGCATCAAACTGAAGCAAACCATCTTTAATCTCCAAATGAATATGGACGAAGCCCTCTGGATTGGTAGCCAAATCACTATGGGTAAAACAATTCTCCACAAAAGGCTGGATCAGCAGCGGCGCTATGAAGTAACCCGTGGAATCAAGTTCACTTTGGTACGAAATCTGTTCCGAAGAGCCAAATCTGAAAATCTGGAAATCAATATAATTCTGCATATAAGTCAATTCCTGTTCTATTGACACTTTTTCTTGTTGACCGAAATCAGTCACATAGCGCAACATATCCGACAACTTCATCAGGGCATCGGGAGCGATATCATTTTTGGTATAGACCAATGCATAAATATTATTCAGAGCATTGAACAAGAAATGAGGATTTATCTGTGACTGGAGCAATTGCAGTTTCATCAGTTTCTGTTCCTGTTTCAGTTCCTCGGTTTGTGTCATCACGAAATTAGAATATTTGTAGATGGCGATACAAAGAGCGAAAAGATTGATAATAAATACTTTAAGAAAATGAGCCAGATTTATAAAAGGTTGATAATCGCTACTGTATCTCGGACGACGGGCGACAGGCACATACAGATGAATGAGGTACTCGATGCCAAACAGCAGATGGCAAGAAAAAATCAGGATGATTAAAATCACGACAAAGCGAAGGACCTTGTTATGCAAGGCCCGTGGAGTTTTGATCAACAACCAACAAAAAATCTGGTATAGTATGGCAAAGCACAGGGTATCGACCGTGGCATAAATCAGCGACATTATGGTATTCACCCGACTTCCGTTGATAAACACCGCCAAGAACACCAGCAAATAGATAAAAAAATGCGAGTATTTGACGACGAACCTGTTGAATTTCACATTGACCATAGCAAACTTACTGTTTCAGACTGCAAAGATACAAAACTTTTACAGAAGATTGGTGGCGTCTCAGCATACGATAAATCCATTCCTTGCCTGCAGCTACACTACAAATCAAGCTTACAATATCTCTCTCCAGAAACTTTCGGGCAGGTGGACATTGGGCAGTTGGACAGCAGTGACAAACAACGGAGCTATTTCCGCATCGGTGAAGCCAGCGATGCCACAGCCAATGCGGGTTACCAGAAATGTCAATTCGGGATGACAATCGGCAAACCTGAAGAAATCCTTAACGTACGGCTCAATTGTATCTACACCACCTTGCATAGTGGGAATCGCATAGTTTTGTCCCTGCAGGCCAACACCTTGCCCCATCACAGCACCAAATTTCTCGTAAGCCACACGGGCAGCGCCACCTGCATGCATTCCTTCCAAATTGCTACCAAAAACGAAAATCTCGTCCTTCTTCAAACTGGTGATATGTTCAGGAGTATATTGTTCCTTATAACAAATATCCTTGCGTAAACATTGCAAGGCAGCTTTCAATATTTCATCATGGTCAAAGGCCAGCTGCGGCACCTTGCTTACTGGAAACCATTTGGCTTGATGGGCATCGTCACCTCCCTTTACTACTGACATGGGAGAAAAGGCATAAAAAACAACAGAAACCACCCTTTCACGGGGATCACGGTGCACAGCAGAAAAAGCTCCTATTTGCCTCAGTCCGTCTATCTGCAGACCCGTTTCTTCTTGTAATTCACGGATGGCGCATTCCTCTGCCGTCTCATCCATATTCATAAAACCACCAGGAAAAGCCCAAGTTCCTTTAAACGGCTCATTGCCCCTCTCAACAAGCAACACAAATAATTCGTGATTGTCAATTCCAAAAACCACACAATCGGCAGTAAGTGCAGGATGCGGATATTTATACGTATAACTCATACTAGCCATTTTTACCATGTAACATAATGCAAAAATGTGAATAATTTCAACACAAAAAAATTATTTTTCACATTTTTCACACTAAACTTATCTTTCTTATATTCAATTACATACAACATCATCAAACACATACGGTTTTTCGAATAAAATACTCATACTATTTGTTTTAGGAAATACGTTGATTCTTTCTGCATTTATAATTATATTTTTCATCTGCTTTAGATTCAAAAAATATATGTAAATTTGCATTGTATTATTAGCATAGAAAAAAAATGAGAATAGAAGGACAGATAGTAGATATCATTGCCAGAGAGATTTTTTCCGGTTCAGTAGAGTTTGAGAATGGCATCATCACCGCAATAAACCGTCACGAGACCAGAAATCAGCAATACATCCTGCCTGGCTTTGTGGACGCGCACAACCACATAGAGAGTTCGATGCTGCCCCCACGCGAGTATGCCCGTATGGCTCTGCGCCATGGTACTATTGCTACCGTTTCCGACCCGCACGAGATTGCCAATGTATGCGGCAAAGAGGGTGTGCGTTTCATGTTGGATGAAGCGGACCAGAGTCCTTTGAAAATGTGTTTTGCGGTTCCCTCCTGTGTGCCTGCGACACCACTGTGCTCTTCCGGTGCGGTTCTTGACGCAAGTGCTGTGAACGAAATGCTGCAGGATCCTCGCACATACGCCTTAGCCGAGATGATGAACTTTCCCGGAGTAGTCAACAAAGACGCAGACTGTCTTGCGAAGATTGAGGCGGCTCAACGCATAAACAAGCCCGTGGACGGTCATGCTCCCCTTGTCACTGGTGAAAATCTGAAAAAATACGTGGCAGCCGGCATTACTACCGACCATGAGGCCAACAGTCTGGCGGAAGGAGAAGAGAAAATCGCCTTAGGCATGAAAATCCTCATCCGAGAAGGCAGCACCGCCCGCAATTTCAACACACTGCATCCCCTCATCAGCCAGCACAAGGACATGCTGATGTTCTGCTCCGACGATCTCAAGGCCGTAGACCTGCTCGAAGGTCACATTAACAAGCTGCTGCGAAAATGCATATATCTGGGCTACAATTTATTTGATGTGCTACAAATCGCCACGCTGAATCCAGTTAGACATTACCATATTCCTATGGGACTGCTGCAAACCGGAGATCCTGCCGATTTCATCATCTGCACCGACCTAAAAAACTTCTCACCTACAGCCACTTACGTCGACGGCCATAGGGTTGATGATCTCCCCTACCAGCCAGTCACACAACTACTCAACAACTTCAAAACAAGACCCATCAGTGTCAGTGATATCACTGACAATATGGAAGGCAAAGACCTATTTGATGTTATCCAAGTAGTTGATGGAGATTTATATACGCCACACATAAAACTGTCCAGAGAGAACATGGATCAAACCCAAAAGATTGTGGTCATTAACCGATATGAAGCCAAAGCTCATATCGGCATCGGCTATATCAGAGGTTTCGACATTCAGGATGGTGCACTGGCACAGAGCATTGCCCACGACAGTCATCACATTATCGCTACCGGTAGCAGTGATGAGCTGATTGTAAAAGCAGTGAACGAGCTGATTCGTATGAAAGGCGGCATTGTGGTTGCCGACCCCAACAAAATCAGCTCACTAGCACTGCCCATTGCAGGCCTCATGTCCAATAATCCCATTGACGAGGTAGCTACCGCCCAGCAGCAACTCACCACACATCTCCGCATGCTGCGCTGTCCCCTGATGTCACCCATCGTCGCGCTCAGCTTTATGCAGCTGATTGTCATCCCCGAGCTGAAAATTACCGACCAAGGCTTGTTTGATGTGGAGAAGTTCGAGTATATCAGTTGACAGTTGACAATTGACAGTTGACAATTTCAGGGGAAAAGACCAAGAATCAATGAGTTTCTCTTAAAAAAGGAAAGATATGAATTTCAACATACGAAAAGGATTGGATCTGAAGCTCGACAGGATGGCAGAGGAAGTCATCGAGATGCTGGCAGTTCCAGAATATTGCCATATTCGCCCGTCTGATTTTCGTTGGCTGAGACCTCGACTATTGGTGGCGGAAGGAGATACTGTTGACATTGGCACCCCCCTTTTCGCCGACAAAGCCGACGAGAGAATACGAATCGTTTCACCGGCGAAAGGTCAAATCAAAGAGATTGTCCGCGGCGAGAAACGTATAATTGAATGTATCACCATTGCGGTTAACCGTAATGCAGGACTGACCATGCCAGTGGTTTTTGAAGATAGCGAAGAAGTTGAGTCTATAAGATCTCTGCTCTTGCGATACGGTCTCTGGCCCTGCCTCCGCCAGCGTCCGTTTTCGGTGATACCCTCACCTGACGCCAAGCCCAAAGCCATTTTCATCAGCTGCTTCGACACTGCCCCACTCGCCCCTCACGTGTTCTACCTCATGCAAGGGAAAGAAGAACATTTCAAGGCTGGACTCCAGATACTCCAAAAAGCTGCTGGGAAAGAGACCCCCATCCATCTTTGCATGAAAGAAGGCGAAAGTCTTCAGCCTAATAGCACGATACAAAATATTCATATTCATCACTTTACAGGCCCGCATCCGTCAGGCAATGTGGGGCCGCAAATTCACCGCATTTCTCCTATGGACAAGGGCGAAAGCGTATGGTATATACACCCGCTGGATGTGGCCCGCATCGGACGACTCTTCCAGAAACACATTTTGGGCTTCGAAACCATCTTTGCCCTGACTGGCCCTATAGCACACAAGCCCCATTATTACAGCTGCATATATGGAACTGACCTGACAGAAATGTTACGACAACAGACAGCAGCGATAGATGAGCATGAGGTGAGTACAGAAAAGGATGCCGTTGACAACGAGACCGCACAAACTAAAACCCTTCCAGCACAATCCACAAAGTGTCGTATCATCAGTGGTAATATATTGACAGGCAAACAGATAGAAAATAAACCAAGCCTTCAATTTTACGATCACCAGCTCACACTCATACCCGAAGGTGGGGAACGCGAGATTCTCGGATGGCTGTTGCCCGGGGTCAAGAAATGGAGTTTTTCACACACTTTCACAGCATGGCTAAGAAAAAATAAAGCATTCTATTTCAACACTTCACAGCACGGAGACCATCGTAACTTTGTCATGACTGACATTTACGAGAAAGTTTTTCCCTACAACAACATTCCACCTCTTGAACTGCTGAAAGCCTGCATGACAAAAGACATCGACAAGATGGAGGAACTTGGCATCTATGAAGTTGACGATGAAGATTTTGCGTTATGCGAAGTAATTTGTCCCTCGAAAATGCCCTGCCAGGAAATCATCATGGAAGGACTTAGGAAAGTTTGGGGAGAAAACAGTTAATAATTAATAATTAATAGGTCAACAAATCAACAGATAAACTAATCAACGAATCAACGAACAAGCTCTCACCTGCCCTATGTCATTAACAAACTTCAGCGATAGAATCAGGAAGCATTTTGAGAAAGGCAAGCCTTTACATTGTTTTTCTTCATTATTTGATGCTATCGACACCTTTCTTCTTACCCCCAGAACAGTAACTACCAGTGGCAGTCATATTCGCGATGCTGTTGATCTGAAGCGTATTATGATTACTGTCATGATTGCCCTGGTTCCCGCACTGCTATTTGGCTTATGGAACACAGGCTATCAGCATTATTTAATTTTGGGGCAGGCAAGCACATTTTGGAGATGTTTCGCTTATGGCTTTCTGAAATGGCTACCCATGGTCATCGTGACCTACGTTAGCGGGTTGGCGGTAGAGGTTTCCTTTGCCCAATGGCGCGGCAAACAAGTGGAGGAAGGCTTCTTCGTCACAGGTTTTCTTATTCCGATGATCATGCCACCCGACATTCCCTTGTGGATAGTGGCGGTGGCCACCATTTTCGCCACCTTCTTCGCCAAAGAAGTATTCGGAGGCACTGGCTACAACTTTCTGAATCCCGCATTAGTGGCACGAGCTTTCGTCTTTTTTGCCTATCCTTCAGTCATTTCCGGCAACAGCGTATGGGTATCCGGAGCCACAGATGCCATGACAGGGGCCACCCCTTTGTCACAACTGATGAATGGCGGAGAACCCGTGTCTTCTTACCTCGACATGTTCATTGGGACCATCCCGGGATGTATTGGCGAGACCTCCAAAATAGCCATACTCCTTGGAGCCATAGTGTTACTTTACACTCAAGTAGCCAGTTGGCGCATCATGCTGTCCGTCATTGCCGGTGGCTTTATCACTGGCTCCTTGTTCCACCTGACCGGCCTCTGTCCTGTCAACGGCTGGCAACAGCTGTTGATGGGCGGTTTTCTCTTCGGTGCTGTCTTTATGGCCACCGATCCCGTTACCGCAACGCACACAAAGACAGGAAAATACATCTACGGCTTGCTTATTGGCATATTAGCCATTGTCATACGTGTTATCAACAAAGGCTACCCTGAAGGCATGATGCTCGCCATCCTGCTGATGAACATTTTCGCCCCACTTATAGACTACTGTGTATTGCAAATCATGATAAAGAAAAGAAAGAAAAACATACGCCTGCATCAGCATCAAGCATAAAAAGCCAAACATCTCATAATGAAAAACTTCAGTAACAAATATATCTTCCTCTATATTACCGCTTTGGTAACGGTGGTCGCCCTGATGCTGACAATGGTGTCCTTAGGCTTGAAACCGCTTCGCGAAGCCAACCAGAAAGTGGAGAAAGCACAACAGATACTCAAAGCCGCGGGCTATGGAGAAACAGCCAAAAAACAAGCACTTGCACTTTTTGACCAAGTGACCACACGACAGGACAAAAATGGACAGGAACATTACAGAATACGCTGCGCTGACGGCAGCATGGGACAAGTTATCTACGTTAAAGGGAAGGGGTTATGGGGGCCGATATGGGGCTATATAATTCTGGCAGAGGACAATAACACCATCAAGGGTGTAGTTTTCGACCACAAATCAGAGACACCCGGCTTAGGAGCCCGCATTACAGAAGAAACTTTTCAGCAAAGTTTCTGCGGAAAGAAAATCAAGGACGAAGAAGGTCACTTTGTTTCTGTCAGAATTCTGCCGAAAGGGAAAGAACCCACAGTGACAGAAGAACATAGGGTAGATGCCATTTCGGGGGCCACATTGACATCGAAGGGTGTGGATGAGATGATGGGACAATTAATAATTAATAATTAATAGTTAATAGTTGATAATTAAAGGCTTAGGGCATGGATATAGATATTCATTAATCAACATGAAGTAACTAACACGAAGTAACCAACATGAAATCATACTTAGGACCGTTAAATAAGGAGAATCCGATACTGACACAGACCTTGGGAGTATGTTCGGCATTGGCGGTGACGGCACAGCTGAAGCCTGCGGTGGTCATGGCGGTTTCCGTCACCCTTGTATGTGCCGTCGCGAATCTGATTATCTCGCTCATCCGCAACACTATACCTCCACGCATTAGAATTATCGTGCAATTACTGGTAGTTTCCAGCTTAGTCATCATGGTTGACCAGTTGCTGCAAGCGTTTTTCTATGACATCAGCAAAATGTTATCCGTTTTTGTCGGGCTGATTATCACCAACTGCATCATAATGGGCAGGTTAGAAGGCTTTGCATTGTCGCACAAGCCCGGTGCCTCACTTCTTGACGGACTGATGAACGGCTTAGGCTACGGCCTGGTACTCGTTGTAGTGGCTGTATTCCGCGAACTGTTGGGTTCCGGAACACTTTGGAACCACCAGATTATCCCATCCTCCTTTTATGAGGCAGGTTATCTCAACAACGGACTGATGATACTACCCCCTATGGCACTTATCCTTGTAGGAGCTTTGGTATGGATTCAGCAGGCCACACGTAAAAACACCGCAAAATGAAAGAATTATTCGACATATTCATCCGATCGGTCTTCATCGACAACATGATTTTCGCCTATTTCTTAGGCATGTGTTCCTATTTGGTCATTTCCAAGGAAGTGAAGACCGCCTTTGGATTAGGCATGGCTGTTTGCTTTGTCTTGTCCATCACCGTACCTCTCAATTACCTCATAGACAAATATTTGCTTCAGCCCGGGGCTCTGTCCTGGCTTAGCGTGAGATTCGCCGATGTAGATCTGTCTTACCTCAGCCTTATCATTTTCATTGCTGTCATTGCCGGCACTGTGCAACTTCTGGAAATGGTGATAGAGAAATACACCCCGGGACTATATCTCTCGTTAGGCATTTTTCTGCCACTAATTGCTGTAAACTGTGCCATATTGGGCGGATCGCTCTTCATGCAGGAACGCCATTTCCCCACAGTAATCCATAGTTTTTCTTACGCTGCAGGCTCAGGCATCGGCTGGCTTTTGGCTATTGTCGCTTTTGCCGCCATCCGCGAGCGACTGAAATACGCCGACATCCCCAAACCGCTGGAAGGCAAAGGAATAGCCTATATCATCACAGGATTATTAGGCATTGGTTTTATGGCATTTTTAGGAATATAAAAGATTGAATGATGGGACTTTGGACTACACTTTCCGCCATTGTGACATTTCTGCTGATTATTTGGCTATTAGTGGCGATTTTACTTTTTGCAAGAAAGAAACTCATACCAGAAGGAAAAGTAAAGATAAGCATCAACGGGGAAAAAGAGATTGAACATGAACGGGGTTGTTCCTTGCTACAGGCGCTGTCTGACGAGAAAGTCTTTGTGCCATCGGCCTGCGGCGGAGGTGGCAGCTGCGGCACTTGCAAAGGAAAGGTCCTTCGTGGCGGCGGGGCTGTGCTCCCAACTGAACGCAATCATCTGTCACGCAAGATGATACAAGACAATTACCGCCTTTTCTGTCAAGTGAAAGTCCGTGAGAACATGGACATTGAAATTCCCAAAGAATTTTTCGGCATCAAGAAATGGGAATGCACCGTGGTCTCCAACCACAATGTAGCGACCTTTATCAAGGAGTTGGTTCTACAACTACCAGATAATCAAACTATTGATTTTCATTCTGGCAGCTATGTACAACTCGATATTCCCGTATATGACACTTCATTCCATCAGTTCCAGATTGAGCATCCTTATCATCAGGAATGGGAGAAAATGCATATTTTCGACTTAAACACCCGCAATAGCAGTCCAACCGTACGCGCCTACTCCATGGCCAATCATCCGGCGGAAAACGGCATCATCATGCTGAATGTGCGTATTGCCACCCCTCCTTTTGACAAGACAAACGGCAAGTGGAAAAAGATTTCTCCCGGCCTTGCCTCTTCATATATTTTCAGTTTGAAACCGGGAGACAAGGTAACTGTTTCAGGGCCTTACGGCGAATTCAACGTGGAGGATAGCGAACGCGAGATGATGTTCATTGGCGGAGGTGCCGGCATGGCTCCTATGCGTTCCCACATCTTCCACCAGTTCAAGACCTTACATACACAACGCAAGACCAGCTTCTGGTACGGAGGACGCTCGTTAAAAGAGTTGTTTTATATGGATGAGTTTCAGAATCTGGAAAAAGAACATCCCAACTTCTCTTTCCATGTGGTGCTTTCCGAACCTAATAACGACGATCAATGGAATGGCCTGACAGGTTTTGTCCACCAAGCCATTTTTGAGAACTACCTTAAAGACCATCCTTATCCCGAAGACATAGAATATTACATCTGCGGTCCTCCCATGATGTTACAAGCCGTATTAAAAATGCTTGACTCTTTAGGCGTTGACGCAAGTATGATCCATTATGATGATTTTGGAGGATAAAGCCAATAAAAAAGGCGGGCACATTGGCCCGCCTCAACTTTATCGTTTCAAGCTTATTCTTCTTTTTTGTTGAAGAAAGCGAACTTGCCTTCTTCCAAGGAATCCACCATGATGGTTTCGTCGGTTTTCAAGGTTCCACCCAGGATAATCTTGGACAGCTCGTTCAGGATTTTCTTCTGGATAACACGCTTCAGCGGACGGGCACCATACACTGGGTCATACCCCAACTCTGCCAACTGATCAAGGGCATACTTAGTGAATTCAACCTTGATATTCTGCTGTCCCAACAAGTCGTTCAACTGGTTGACCTGCAACTTGATGATATTCTTGATTTCGCGTTTCGACAGCGGTTGGAACATCACAATCTCATCCACACGGTTAATAAATTCAGGTTTCAATGTTTTCTTCAGCAAGTCAATAACTTCAGCTTTAGTCCGTTCAAAGACTTCCTCATCCGAATAATTGTCACGGTCGGCATAATTATCCTGAATGATATTGGAGCCCATATTGGAGGTCATGATGATGATGGTGTTCTTGAAATCGGCGGTACGGCCTTTATTGTCGGTCAGACGTCCATCGTCCAACACCTGCAAGAGGATGTTGAAGATGTCAGGGTGAGCTTTTTCGATTTCGTCAAACAGCACCACTGAATAGGGTTTTCTACGCACTCTTTCGGTCAGCTGTCCACCTTCATCGTAACCCACATAGCCTGGGGGCGAACCAATCAAACGCGACACCGAGTGGCTTTCCTGGAATTCGCTCATATCGAACCTTATCAAGGCATCCTCGGTGTTAAACAGATACTCTGCCAAAGCCTTGGCCAGTTCGGTTTTACCCACGCCGGTGGTACCCATGAAGATAAATGAGCCGATAGGACGTTTCATATCCTGGAGGCCTGCCCTACTCCTACGGATGGCATCGGCGATGGCGCTGATAGCCTCATCCTGACCCACCACACGCTTGTGCAGTTCTTCTTCCAAGTTCAGCAGTTTGGTACGCTCGCTCTGCATCATCTTGCTCACGGGGATACCGGTCCAACGGGCTACCACCTCGGCGATATCATCAGCCCCCACTTCTTCGTCAATCATCGCTTTATCAGCTTGTATATTGGCTAACTCTGCTTGTAATTTCTCAATTTCGTTTTCCTCATTTTTGATGAGACCATAACGCAGTTCGGCCACACGCCCGTAATTGCCCTGACGCTCCTGGTTGACAGCTTCCAGCTTATATTCCTCAATTTTAGCCTTCTTGTTCTGGATACTATCGACAATATTTTTCTCGTTACGCCACTTGGTGGCAATCACATTGCGTTGTTCCTGCAATTCGGCGATAGTTTTGCTAAGTTGAGCCACCTTCTCTTCCGCATTTTCACGTTTGATAGCCTCACGTTCAATCTCCAGCTGACGTATTTTACGCTCAATCTCATCGAGTTCTTCCGGCACCGAGTTGATTTCCATTCTCAGCTTGGAAGCCGCTTCATCTATCAGGTCGATAGCCTTGTCGGGCAGGAAACGTTCTGTGATATATCTTTGTGAGAGTTCCACTGCCGCAATGATGGCTTCGTCAAGAATTCTCACCTGATGGTGAGTCTCATAACGTTCCTTCAGTCCACGAAGAATGGAGATAGCCGAATACTTGTCAGGTTCGTCAATCATCACCGTTTGGAAACGACGAGCCAGGGCCTTGTCTTTCTCGAAGTATTTCTGATACTCGTTCAGGGTAGTGGCACCAATAGCACGCAGTTCACCACGGGCCAAAGCAGGCTTCAGAATATTGGCAGCATCCATGGCACCTTCACCAGAGCCGCCAGCACCCACCAAGGTATGGATTTCATCAATAAACAAGATGATTTCACCATCGGCATCAACCACTTCCTTGATGACGCTTTTCAGACGTTCCTCAAATCCTTATACTTTGCGCCAGCAACCAGGGCACCCATATCCAGCGCATACAACTGCTTGCTTTTCAGGTTCTCAGGAATATCCCCGCTTACTAATCGATGGGCCAAACCTTCAGCGATGGCGGTCTTGCCGACACCCGGTTCACCAATCAGGATAGGGTTATTTTTTGTACGACGCGACAGGATTTGAAGAACCCTACGGATTTCCTCATCACGGCCAATCACCGGGTCTAACTTACCCTTACGGGCAGCCTCGTTCAGGTTGGTTGCGAATTTGTTCAACGCATTATAGGTATCTTCACTGGTAGAGCTGGTGGCCTTACTACCCTTACGAAGTTCCTGGATGGCCATCTTAATGCCCTTGTCGGTCAGGCCAGCATCTTTCAATATCTTGGAAGCCTCGTCGTTAGCGGCAAAGATACCATAGAATAGATGCTCAAGCGACACATATTCATCCTTCATTTCCTGACTGAGTATCATAGCCTTCTGGATGGCAGTTTGCACACCATTTGACAGATACTGGTCTCCGCCCGTCACTTTGGGAATGCTTTTTATCTGCTTATCCACAATCTGAGCTATCAGTTTTGGATCTGCTTCCTGTTTTTTGATGATAAAAGGTATCACATTCTCATCAGAATCGAGAATGGCTTTCAGTATGTGCAAGTTATCAATCTTCTGCTGCTGGTTGCTCATAGCAATCATCTGCGCATTAGCGATAGCTTCTTGTGTTTTAATTGTTAAATTATTCATGTTCATGGTCGTCAATTTTAAAGTTACGCTTTCCAAAGAGCAATAACTTTGCCAAAGACAATTCAACTGACAAAATGGCAGGTTCTATACACCCCGCACTCTTCAATATCAAACTTAACAACAAGTAACACAATTATTTACATTTTATCCCAATACAAACAAGGATAATAATCTCACTTTTTTGCGAAATATTTAATTTTTTTTCTTTTCTTTGCAAAAGAGAAAAAGCAATTAATCAATAACAAAAAAATAAGTCAGATGAAACGATTGTTTACACTTATTATAGCATTTTCCGTAATGCTACTGATACCCAAAAGCATGACAGCCCAGACCAACATTCCGCTTCCGAACAGCGGTTTTGAGAACTGGTCAAATGGCAACGGCTATAGTGTTACGGTTGTATTCGTTCCTTTGCAGGTTTATGGCAGTTACACATACCCTACCAACTGGTCATATCCTTCCTATCCCGTGAATGAAAGCATCACCTACAGCGGCATAAATGTCAATGTCAACACCAATCTGCCCTTGTTGAAGGTGTCGAATGAGACCTCAAGTGTTGCGGAAGGAAGCCACGCTCTCAAGATGCAGACTTTTATGCTTTCCGACATCATCAGTTCCACCGTATATAATCTTGCGGCATCAAACATAGATCCGGAATTGACGAGCATGGTTATACCAACCATTTTATCCACAGGGGTAATCAACATGGACAATTTGCTGCCCATCTTAAACACCCTTATGGTTAACATGTCCAGCATAGGGCAGTTGATGGCCACCTTTGCCAATGAAGACATCAATGACTTCATTGATGGTGGAGTGGCCCTCAACGGACTTGTACCCGGTCGCCTTACTGGACAATACAAATACACTTCAGCCACAAATGGCGACAACGGTGGCATACTGATGTTAGGTACGAAATACAACACCACCACACATCGTCGCGAATTGGTTGGTGGCGGTTATTCCGTTGCTTTGACAGACGCATCGACATATACCAACTTTGAAATACTGTACAGACCCTTAAGTGATATACTTTCCACCTATACTTACAATGAGCCCGATTCCATTGCCATTTTCCTATTTTCGTCCGCCAACAACAACCGTCAGCAAGGCTCCGCTTTGTATTTGGACAACCTACAGTTATGGACTGCAGTACCGGAGGTTCCGGAAGACACCTGTGGTGCGGTCACAAATCTCGCCATCGACTACGTGGACACCACCCTTGCCAGTATAAGCTGGGACTACGATAGCAATCCTGACCACTGGGAGGCAGAATATGGCATTCAAGGTTTCACCCATGGAAATGGCATCACACAAAACACCGTCAATAACAGCGTTATTCTCTCAGACTTGCAGCCCGACACCTATTATGATGTGTACGTACGCAGTATCTGCAACGACAGTCTCGCCAGCGACTGGTCATTTATCAGTTTCAAGACTGATACCCTTGTGCCGCCTGTCATTCCGCCAGTGCCTGACACATGCGCTGATGTTACCGGACTGACCATAGATTATGTGGACACCACCCTCGCCAACATCAGTTGGACTTTTGATGAAAACCCAGACCATTGGGAAGTTGAATACGGAGAACAAGGATTCACACAGGGCAATGGTACTTCACAAACAACCACTAACACCAGCATTAGCTTATCGGATTTACAGCCCGACACATACTATGATGTGCACGTACGTAGTGTATGCGAGAACGATATTTTCGGAGACTGGGCTATGGTGAGTTTCAAGACTGACACACTGATACCTCCTGTTATTCCTGATGATACCACTGGAGTAAATACCTTTGCCGCCCACAATATTCTATGCTACCCAAATCCCGCACATGGCAGTTGCACCTTACAATTCAATGGGGAGCGTCCCACTAACGTTCTATTATATAGCATTGACGGCAAATTGCTCCAGAGTCTTGTTCCCGACAAAGAAACTATCAATTTATCTTTGCCTTACAGCGGTATTTTCATGATTCGTTGTGAGACAGAAAAGGGAGTTATTACAAGGAAGATTGTTAGTTTTTAGTTGAAAACTGAAAGTTGAAAGTTGAAATTCAAATCAAAAGGAATGGTGAAAGCCGTGAAATATAATCCAGCAAAAAACACTATCTTTGCAGCGGAATAAATGATAATCGACAGTTGACAATTGAGAAAAGACCTCTATGGTTATAATTCACAAATCAGAGACCACCGATGATTCCCCCAACCAGCAATGGCCGGAATCGAATGCATTCCTGCGACTTGGCGAAACCTACAAAAGTAGAACAAAATACCGATTTCAATAATGGACAAAAAAAAGAATACCGAACACGGCTTTTTTGCCCCCGGGCGGGTGAACCTGATTGGCGACCATACTGACTACAACGGAGGACTGGTACTTCCCACAGCATTGTCCATGGGGACTTATCTGACCGTTACACCGTTAGCTAAAAACGATAGCTGCCATTTCACCTCGGAAAACGATGCCATGGCCTTCACCCTTCGAAGTGATGAGCTGACACAGCAACATCACTGCTGGGTGGACTATCCCTTGGGGGTCATCAAAGAATTCACCGACAGAGGCTTTCACACACCGATTGGACTGCATTTCCATTATCGGGGCAACCTGCCCATCGGAGCTTCGTTATCCTCTTCCGCCTCCATCGAGATGGTTACCGCACTAGCTCTTAATGCGTTAACAGACAATCATTTCAGCACTTTGGAATTGGTTAAAATGGCGCAACATGCCGAGAATGATTTTGTGGGCATGAACTGCGGCATCATGGACCAATTTGCCTCGGGTTTCGGCAAAGATGGTCATGCCATCGCGTTGGATTGCAACACTTTAAACTACGAATATGTCCCCTTGGCGTTGGATGGTCTCCGTTTTGTCATCTGCAATAGCAAAAAGAGGAGAGGTCTGGTGGATTCGGCTTATAACCAACGGCGTCGCGAATGCCAACAAGCCTTGGAAATACTGCAACGACACTGTGATATTCAAGAGCTTTGCCAATTGGACATGGCAAAATTTCAGCAACTATCAGCTTATCTGAGCGGCAACCTGCTCAAGCGTGCCCGCCATGCTGTCAGCGAGAACGAACG
>CACXXY010000066.1 GCA_902771655.1 uncultured Bacteroidota bacterium
GGAAAACCCTGGACAAAGCCCCCGTATCCCCATCTATGCCGGTGAAACCAAATTACCCGCCGGCTTCAACATCTGCGGACATTTCGGCTACAACGACAACGCGGTGCTTTGGCATTACCGCAAAGCCAACAAGTTGGCCCAGGTAAGATGGGGCCGTACCAAAGACATTATGCTGAACAGCATTCTCCGCTACGAAGACAAAGCCTTTGAGGAACTACCCGCCTTGGAGGAGAAAACCGCCAAGATGATCAAAAAAGGACAAAAAGAAAAGGCGGTATCACTGTTGAACCAGTACACCGCCGATTTCGCAGGAGCCACTCGCCAGACCTGGCAGGAATTGGAGCACAAGTTCTGGGAGATGTTCTGGACAGGATTCTAAGGCTATTTCACCCAATAAACCACATAGCCAAGGATGCAGTTGCCGACACCCACATAATCGCCTTCGATACCAAGCTCAGCAAGGATTTGCTTGCCTTCTTCGGATTCAAAAACCTCTTTGGCACGGTGAATCCAGCATGAGCCAAGACCTTTGGCATGGGCAGCAAGCATAAGGTTGCCCATCACTAAGCTACCATCCTCAACGTATGTGTGCACGTTTTTGTCGGCCAATACTACCAATACTACTGGAGCGCCATAGAAGGGATCGCCCTCACGACCCATCACCTGGGCATTGAGCTGACTCATACGGTCACGCATCTCACGGTTGGTAACCGCAATGATAATCGGACTCTGGCGGTTCATGCCGGTAGCGGCGTAAGTACCAGCCTTGCAGATTTCCTCGATTACCTCCATCGGAGGCACCTCATTGGTGTACTGACGCACACTGCGTCGGGTCAATAAATCTTCCATTGTTGTGTTGATTTGGGGTTCTTCACTTACCGGCTCTGTAACCGGAGATTTCTGTTGGCAAGATACAGCAATGAGTGCCATGCCAACGACTAAAATAATACTACAAATTTTTTTCATCTTTTTTTGGGCAAAAATACATAAATTTCTCGATATGCACAAAAAAGAATAAAAACAATGCAGTCGCATGTTTTTTAGAAAGATTTCCAGAACCTTGTGGTAATATCCACCGGATTGCCGTTCTGGTTGCGGTAGAGGCGCTGGTTGGTGGTGCGGGATTTCAGGCCTCCCCTACCCGGCAGATATGGACCTACTTTCACATAGTCGAACTTTGAGAAGTTCTGAGGCAACTGAGTATTGCCAGAATACCAAGCCACTTTCAGGCGGCTTTTCTGGCGGACGTATGCGGCCAGCTGTTCCACCCCCTGAGGGTTGGCATCCCCTCCCATAAAACAAAAGCATGTAATCTGACGGCCGTACTGTTTCAACAACTTGTCGATTTCCTGCTCGTCCAAGGCCATACCCTCGTCATTATGCAAATGCGGACTATGACAGCCCACACAACGATGCGGACAATTGGTGATGTTGACCGCCAAAGTCACCTCATCAGGAATCTCCTGGAAAACGATATCGAAGTTGTAGTATTTGAGCGCCACTGTTATCTATTTTATTAATCGTCAAAACGTGAAACCGTGGAGACGTGGAGAAGAAATTTGTGTTTTATCGTCTTAACGCCTCCACGTCTTAACGTCTTAACGCATTCTACATATTCCCATAATAGCGTCTGCTGGCTTCCTCCTGGCGGGCCTGGGAGAAGCTGCTGACGCGTTTCATATAACCGATAACACGGGTCAGGTAGTCCACATTTTTGCTGTGGCACTCGGGGCATTCGTGCAAATAACGCTTGTCGATATGACCGCAGTCGTTGCAAACCGTATTCGGAATGTTAAAAGTGAAATAGTTGCAGCCTTCCTGGGCAGCCACACGCAGCAACTGGCGATACTGGGCCTGTGACAAGTGCTCTTCCAAATTGGCATGAAGAGCCGAACCGCCCGTCAGATGGGCGATATAGCGGGAACCATGCAGTCTGAACTTGTCAATCAGGTTCAGAGAATCATCTTCCACCTTATAGAAATAGCTGTTGTAGCAGTCGCGAGGCACCTCATAGCCATCCTCGCGGTCCCATTTGGCATGTTTCACACCCACATTCTCTGCAGGAATCATTTCGCAGTTGAACATCAGTTCTTTAGTTCTGTACTGATGATTATATTTCTCTATCAGGCCTAAAATACCTTCAATAAAATGCTGATAATCAGGATTATCATTAATCGGAATACCCATATACTCAGCTGCTTCCACCAAACCGTTGACACCAATGGTCAGATACTGGCGGTTGATGGCGATATATCCAGCGTCAAACAAAGGCAGCATACCCTTGGTCTGCAAGTATTTAAGATTCTCATTATAAGCCGTTTGCACCTTATGCATCAAATCGACCACCTCACCCACGAACTGCAGATGAGGGATATTGTTCTTGTGTTCGTACTGGATACAACGGTTGATGTTGATGGTGAGCACGCTCTTGGAACCGGTTGAGACACCTCCCGCACCCAAAGTATAGCTGAAGCCGTTGTCCTGAATCTCGTTACGCAGACGACAGCAGCTGCTCAATGAGTCGGCATTGTCGCTCACGTAGGTGAAGAACGAGTGGCCGGCAGCATACATTTCAGCGGTAAAATCAGCATATTCGGCATCCATGATATCACCGTCTTTGGACAGCAGGGCCATGGTTTCCACGGGGAAGGTCAATACCGCGCGGGTACGTTCGGCATTGAACCAGCGCATAAAGCGTTTCTGCAGCCAGTTGAGAGAATCCCAGATGGGCTGTGACGCGTCGGGGAAGCGGAACTCACCAAACAGACTCTCGAAATAATAGCGGTCGTAATAGGCCACATTCCAGAACACCGACTGGAAGTTACGCGCGCCCGTAGGCTGGTTGATGGAATATACCACCTGCTCAAAGCAGTCGGTAATCACCTTGTCGATAGAGCGTTGCTTGATGGACAAATCAACAATCTTATCTGCATTCAGATAATAGTCATCACCAAACTCCTTGCGGATGAAATAATCCATATACATCAGGAATTCAGGGGTTGCGCAGGCGCCACTCAACATGCTGGACACCATGAACACCATATTGATAAATCCGCCGCAATAGGATTTCAGGTTGGTGGGAGCCGAAGCGTTGCCGCCGATGCTCTTGGTACCGCCCAACAGCCAGGGATACATGGTGATGCTGGCACAATAATTGGCGATACTGGTTTCATCATTCTTATATATAAAATGATGATTCAATAAATACATATATTTGTCGGCGGTTTCCTTACCATACAAATCCTTGATCTTGTCGCACAACATACGGCGATTAAGACGGATAAAATTGGACTTGGGCAGCTCACCGATGAGGGTAGCGATATTTTTCTTCTCGACATTGGCATTGGCGTCGTACTTGCTGCCGGTAGCTGCATTGGAAGCGTTGCAATAATTGATGAGGAAGTCCAATTTCTCTTTCACCTCACGATCTTCGTAATGACGTTGGCGATAGAGGATATACGACTTGGCCACCTCGTAGTAGCGTTCCGCCATCAGGGCCACTTCCACCTGGTTTTGGATTTCCTCCACAGAGATACCATCATAAATCTTCAGGCGGCTCATCACATCAATCAGCACCTCCTGGGTGGCAAAGCTGTCCACCGAGAGGAAGGCCTTGGAAATGGCGTTTTTGATCTTGTCTGCGGAGAAAGGCTCCCGCTTGCCGTTACGCTTAATAATGTACAACTGGTCCATCATCATGTTGATAATAAGAATTTTAAAACCGCTCAGGGAGAAATGGCATGATTGCTACAGTTCTCAATTGCTCTTAATCCCGAAAGCATGAACACTACGTCAAGGCAGGTCTTCTGGCTCGTCCCCATTTTCACGTCTTCCCAACCGAAAAGTCAGTGACTTGGTGTGAAAATGTATGTTTCAGGACTCACAGCTACGGGTATAGCCGTTGATTTTCACAACGTTCCCTATTAATCTTGTCAGAACCCTAACGCTTGCAAAAATAAAACATCGATTTAAATTAAGAAAGAATCAGGGAGAAAATTTATAAACATTTTTATCAACAAAAAAAAAGAGGTCTCATTCTTTTTGATATCAACATTTGTACATTATAAATCCATATTATAATCAATTTTCAATAAATATGAATTTATTTTTTAATTTAATTTTATATTTAAAACCAACAATCAAACATAAGCAAATATTTTTTTCAACAATATAATGTGCATATGTATTTTTTTTAAATTTGTATTTATAGAAATTTTTGACATTAACACTTATTAACAACATAAAAATATTGAAAATCAGCTAAAAAGAATTTCAAATTAGAACAAATTAAAAATATAATATTACAAATTAAAACATCAAAAATGAAAAAATTTAAACTTCTTCTATGCTGCACATTCATGCTGCTGTGTTCTTTTTTTCAAGCCAACGCCCAGGGCAACTGTCCATGGAATGTAACCATGAATGTCGTAGAGGCCACATGTTTGAATAATGGAGGCATCGAATTTTTCCTGTTGACGGACAATGGAGATACTATTGCCATTGACATCGAAAACAAAAAGCCTGTTGATCCAAGTATCAATTTATCCGAAATCAAATTCTACCACCAGAGTTTGACCAATGTGGAAGACACCACGACCTACTACACACCCAATCCCAGAATATTTCTTAAACCTGGCACGTACAGAGTAGGTGTTCAGGCACAGTGTTATAATGGCGGAGAAGGTAGTGGAGCATACACCCCACTGAGTTATGAGGAAATCATTGATGTTGTTGGTTCATATACTGTTCCAACGGTAGCCATTTTGGCCAACACTGCCACCAACAGCTGGTCCAGTGGCAACAGGCCTACAGTACCCTGCGGAAACACAGGACGTATCCAGCTGAAAATCATAAACGGAAGTATGCCATACAGTTTGGTACTGGTAAATTCCGCAACCAAAGATACAGTAAGAACCAAATATATCACCAGACCTGAAGGATACAGCACCGATACACTTTCGGCCGATTTCAAAGATTTATACACCTTTGATACTCTGCCGGCAGGTTCATACCGCCTTTACTTCTCTGACGCCTGCGATTTCAAAGACAGTGCCATCACATGGACTGTGGAGAACATTAAATTTCCACAATTGACTTCCATACACATTGACCCTGTAAATTACGATTATTCGTCGGGATACTACAACATTTTCAGGTTTAGCAGCACTTATCTCAGCCCTGGAGATGTCGCGGACTATCTATACAACTACTACGCCCAGAACATGCAATATCGCGTGTGTTACGGAACCAAAGACACCTCCGACTGGAAACCCTTCCCGATATGGAACGCTAATATTCAAAATGACAACAGATACTACATCGGCTACGACATTCTCGATACGGCCCATCACATTAGCAAGTACTGTGAGATTGAGGGAGAATATCTTACTTTCCAATATAGAACCACCTCATGTATAGGCGGAGACACTGTCAATTTATACACCTACAGAATCCAGCCATACATGAGCATGTACACGACAACCAACGAGGATATTGATTTCCAATCTGTGTATTACGACTCTTGTACCTACCATATACCTGGTGTACACAAACACACCCTAAATATCAAAAGTGACTGGCATTACAGTAGTTGGAGTTTACAAACAAACGCTCCTTCTTCCGACGAATCATGGAATAACATGTATCATCGTTATGTGACCATGCCCATTACCTACACATTGAAAGACACTGTGACCGGACAGGTAATCAAGACACAAACGGTAAACAATATCAATCGTTGGACAGTGGACATAAGTGATATAGAAGCTGTTTATGGGGATATAACTGGGAATATGCAGTTGCCCCTAAAATTGGAGCGTACAGACAGCAAGGGTTGCGTTGTGTCAAACAACAATGAAATCCACGTGTACGACCAAAACCAGACCATCGATGGGAATCACTGGTTGAGCTATAATCATGATTATTACGGATACACTTGTTGCAGCAGACTGTCGAATTTCAACATTTTCGAAACTTTCAATGCCAACAGGGAGCAAGCTCAACCCATTCCGCAACGATACAAACAAACGCGTGATGGAGCAAAATTCCAAATTACCAAAAGCCCTCGTCGCAACAAATACAATATGACGGCCACATACCACTACGATACTGACAGCTGGACGGTGGAGAAAGAATCAGAGTTTAACAATGCCGAAATCACTTCTTACGAAAACGAGGGGTATGATGCAGAAAACAATAACAGCCATTATTACTGGGGGGTTCGTGTGGAGGATTATTGCATTCCTTACGGACAATACAACTTCAGACTAATCACAGATTGTGATACCCAAACATACAACGGTGCTTGGTTAAGCAACGATTACGAAAGACGTATCAAATATGAGAAACCCGCTTATACCACCACTCAGGAATGCGACAATTACTATATTACATTAGAGGCCGGCCAATGCAAATATAATCTCATTGGTTCCACTTCAGATGAATTCCAGGACGAACTCATTGTGGGGGAAGGAACGATGAGTACATTCTTTAAAATCATCAGCGGACCTGCCAACGGCTACCCAACCAATGATTTCCAACGCGGAGAGACCATCCGACTGACCATCCCTGGCACATACACCTTACGCATGTACAGTCCTGACAATTATTGCGAAAGCGCTTATTTCGACACTACCATCACCTATACTGGCGGAACAGTGTCATTTGACTATGCATACGCATACGTCTGTGATGCAGACTCCACAGTCGGTTTCTTCTATTGCCAAGCAAAAGACGGTATGGCTCCCTACCATTATAGTTTGTATGAACTAACCAACATGGAGGGCAATTTGCTGGAAGAAAACAACACTGGTTCTTTCAAAGGCTTGTCGAACATCCATGTCGGTGACATGATGTCACTGGAAGTTGGAGATGCCTGCGGCAGAAGCTATTATGTCAATATTACCGTAACGGATCTTTCCTCAAGCCGACTGGCATGGTTTGACGGTGCTTTACGTGTTACCGAGACCTGCGAGGGAAGTGAAATAGACGTATATATCAGTGCAGTTGAGGAAGACTTCACCTACCATTGGACAGGTCCCAACGGCTTTGATGTTACTACTCCTCGTGGACACATTGTTATCGGAAGAGGTTCTGAACCTGGTGACTATACTGTAGAAATCGGTAACACGGGTTGTTCTCAGACTCTTAAAGATACGGTAACTTTAGGAATTATACCTGCACCTAAAGTGGAAATGAGTTATAGTGCAAATGCAGTATGTCCAGGACAGAATGTCACACTGAGTTTCACCCCTACCCAAGGAACTGGAAACATAACTTATATTATTGGCCGCGAAATCAACTCCATTGACACCTTCTACAATTTCTCGGGAGTAGTGGGAGAAACAGCAAGTCTGGAATACACCGCGACAAGCGAGGCCACTTTCTGGATTCACAAAGTTGAAGATGAGATATGTAACTATACCATTCCCGAAGACACTGTAAAAATAACTCTCCGCGACGCCGCCACCGCCTGCGACGTCTCTGTCACGGATTTACAAGTATGCTATGGTGCCCAAGCTGTGTTGACGGCCTCTTCCTCCACCATGGTCAAACCCTATACCATCAAATGGTATGACAATCCTTACCAGCAAAATGTATTAAAGACCGATGTGATTGAAGATGGCATGCCTGATGCTAGTTTCACCACAGGCAGACTTTATGCCGATTCCGCTTTATATGTTACTATTCAGGATGCAACCCACTGTGAAACCTATACGGGTACTGTCAACCAATGGATGAACATGGCTGATGGAAACACAGGTATGACATGCGGACAAAGTATCCGTTTGTTTGACGATGGAGGTTCCAACGGCAATTACCAAGCTAGCAAATATTACAAGCACACCTTCACCTCCACAGACGGTAATCTAATAACCCTCTCCTTCAACAGCTTCAACACCCAACTAAACGGTGATATAATGCGTGTTTATACTGGCGACGAAGTATTGCAGGACTCTCTATTGGCACTCATCAGTGGCAGCAACCTGCCAGAGAGCCTCACATCTAACGGCACTAGCATGACCATTGTATTTGTATCCAACAGTGCAATCGAAGCCGAAGGTTGGGATGCGCTTATCAGCTGCTCGGCCATGCCTGCCAAAGCCAATATAAAAGTACTCGAAGATCTGTCTGTCACCCTAAGCATTTCTCCCGAATTGCCTGCCCGTTATGGTCAGAACTATACGCTCACTGCCGTAGCCAACGGTGGTCAAGGATCGAGATACGAGTTTACCTGGCATATCGCAGATGCACAATTGAATGAACAGACACTTCCTCCACACGAATTAGCATTCAACACCGACATATACAACTTGGACAATCTAACTGAAACCAGATATGTTTGGGTTGTGGTAAAAGACAAGAGTGATAACCCCTGTACGGTGGAAGACAAGATGTCAAACCTCATTCAAATTGAGATTGCCGACATTGCCCTTAACCTGGAACTTTCCTCAACAGTGAGCGAAATCTGCCAGGGTGACATACCCATGATTGTAAAAATCAAAAACGATGGTTCACAGACAGCACACAATGTGAAAGTCAAACTTGCTTTGCCGGATGGAATGTCCCTTACCGACGAGGCCGACAGTTTAATACTCTTCCCTGAAATCAATGCCCAAGGAACAGTTTACGACACTCTCTTCATTCGTAACGAAGCTCACGTATCCACGAGTACAAGCATGGATATCAGAGCCCAGATCTGGTCATGCGACCAAGGTGACAACAACTCCAACTGGCATAATTGGGACTGGACTGGCAACCCCAATGAGGCAGACGAATCCATATACACACTCACCATTCGTCCTTCCTTGGATATTGTTAATGCACCTGGACTTACCGTTAACTCAGCCAACATCTGCTTTGGCGGCGATGCCACCATTCAGGCACACTCCAGTTTGGATTATCCCCAGCACTTTATTTGGTATGCCGACGCAGCCCTTACACAGGTAATCAAAGACACCACCTTGGAGAATAATACATCCATCATTGTGTCAAACGAATTCACCAACATTACCCAAGAAGGTACGTTATGCTATGTGATGGTGGAAAACAACAGCTACTGCCCCGCCTATACTACCGTGGATTACCGAACCAAGATGCAATTTGCACCCACCGACACCATACTGATGCACAACGGCTCTTCAATGGTTGGCAATGCTGACCACATACGCTTCTTCGACGACGGCGGTGCAGACAATTATTACGCTCCCAACAAACGCTACAGCTACCTTTTCACTTCTGTTGACGGTTCTCCATTAGCCATTTATTTTGATGAAAACAACTACATATACAATTACAACAATAATGCCAGAATAGAAATTTATGATGGCGAAAGCGAAATGACTCCGCGTATTGCACGCTATACAAATTCTCAAATGAGAGACAAAGTTTTGGTGGCGACCACAGGCAAAATGTTCATCAAATTCTATTCTGATGATTATACCGACCAAGGAATTTCCGCCCATGTGTTTACCACAAGTCGCGCCATGGTGGCCGAAGCCGATGTCACATTCAAGACTCCGATGGCCGCCGAGAACATAACCACAAGCGACGACAGAGTTTGTTACGGTAACGATGCCACACTGACTGCAAGCGCACTCAACCTTGCTTTCCCACAGACCCACATCTGGTACGATGAGAACCTGACACCTATAGACACCTTTACAGTTCAGGAAGGACAAAGCAGCTTGCCTGTACCTTCTGTTACAAACACAGCCAACTACTATGTAACGATAAGCAATAGTGACGTGTGTCCTGTTACTGTTCCCTCTGAAAGTTCAAGCGCAGAACGTGAAATCAGATTTGACGCAGAACATGATGGCGGCACTACTATCATTCTGCCTGATGAAACCATCAATTTCTATGACGAGGGCGGTGCTTATGGCAGCTACCATGCAAACAACAATTATACGCACACCTTCACGGCTTTGCAAGGTAAAATAAGAATCATTTTCAATGGATGCGAGTATATAAGTCAATATGATACTTTATTCATATACAATGGGGAAGACATTAACGAAAGCACACTGCTTTACACAAGAGGCGACTGGAATTATTGTTCATATTTTGACTTTACCACCACTGGTCCAAACCTCACTGTAAGATTCAAGAGCACAAACAGCGCTTCAGGCTGGCAGGCGCAGATAACCACTGTTAATCCAGAAAGTTCTATGGCACAGGCCACCGCCTCTGTGAAGGCTGGCGTGCCTGAATCCATCACAACCAACCAAGAGGTGGCCGTTTGCTTTGGCAGTGATGCCGTGCTCAACGCCAGCTCCAGTCTTTCCACCTATCCGCAATACTTCTATTGGTACAATGCCGACAGGACTGAAATTGTACATCGTGATACAGTGGAAAATCCGGGGGAAAGCTCAAACTATAGCATTACACCTACCTCAGAGACCTTCTACTACGTTACCGTAACCAACAGTGACAACTGTCCCATCGACGAATCACAGTTGCCCCAAGACACTAACAATCTGGTCAAGATAAAAGTAACTTTCTCAGAACCAGTAATTTCCAACAACGTAATGGTAAATGACGCTACCGCATGTTATGGCGAATCCGTCACCTTAAACGCTATCACTAACGATGGAACCGAGAAACATATCTACTGGTATGACGAGAATTTCCATCTCATTAACGATGAAATAGGAACATCCAGCACCATTGAACCACAAGTATCTGGCACCACCGTATATTATGTGAATGCTGTCGAGACTAACGAGTGCGGTATCTTACCGCCCTCATACGGCAAATTCTTCTTCGACGCCTCCAAGAACGGTGGTACCACCAATTTAACCACTGGTGAGATGATCCCATTCTACGACGCTGGTGGTCCTAATGCCAACTACAACACCCCTGGCGCCGATTGGACACATACTTTCGTTGCTCCTGCTGGAAAACAGGTTACCTTAAAGATGAATTCATATTATACCAGTGGACACCGTTTGTTCATTTATGATGGTAATACAAACAATTTGCGTCGCGAATTTAATGGCAACTATGGTGAAAACATGAATGAAGAACCTATCACATCCACCACAGGAAAATTGATTGTACGATGGTTTATTGATTATAACCCCAACAGTTTCAACTATCCTGGTTGGGAAGGCGAGATTGGCGTATTGGATGCCAATGGCGAGATGCATGTAAGGGACACCGAGTTGGCCACCGCCCATGTGAGTATGAAATCTATAGCAGACCAGCTTGCTTCTATCACCACCACCGATGCAACAGTATGTTACGGCAGCGAAGCCACACTGACGGCTAGTTCAACTATTGATTATCCGCAAACCTTTTACTGGTTCAACTCCAGCCGAGACTCTATTCTGAGACAGCAGACCATTGAGTCTGGACACGATAGCTTCACCACTCTCCCCACAACAGAAGGAAGTTATTATGTATATGTCACCAACAGTCAAAACTGCCCGCTACCTACTCCTATTCATGACGAGCATATCATAGTGAACATGGGTAATAGTAACACGAATTCTTATAGCCTCACAGAACACAACATCATCGATTTTTATGATGCTGGCGGTATAAACGACAATTACAACGACTGCTGGGATGGATATTACTATTTTAATGCCCCTGTAGGCACCAGAATTCATATCCATTTCAACAACATACAACTGGAAGAAAACTCATATTTACAATTGGCTTTGAGCAAAGCAGACAACAACAGCTATGAACATAAGGAGCTTCGTGGCACATTAAGCGATACGGGTTTCGTTTCGGAAGGCAATTATGTTCAAATATATTTCTGGAACAGCTGCAACAATGAGACTGCCGCTGGCTGGGATGGTTATATTTATGTGGAGACACCCATTGACATAGAAAATTTGGTAGCCGCCAATGTAACGTTTGAGCAGCCAACATTTTCACAGAATGTGAGCACCAACGATGTTGAGGCATGTTATGGCGACGAA
>CACXXY010000067.1 GCA_902771655.1 uncultured Bacteroidota bacterium
CAGGGCTTTGTAGATAGGTCCCGTTGGTTGTAGTCGGCTCTGGTAGAGGGTGATTTCGTTAATAGGAATGCTTTGTGAAAATGTTGGTTGGTTTTGTTCAAAGACCTTCCAGAAGTACTTTTTGCTTTGCGTCTCTTTGATGCGTCCCAAGGTGATGTGAGGCACGACATTGCCGTGGTTGGGCTCGAAGCCGAGATCCAAAAGATGTTCTTCCATCTTTTCAAACAACTGTAGGTAAGGCACAAATTCCGAGAAACCTAACCAAAGGACTTCTGGGGCGTATTTGCTGCCGAAAATGCCCAGTTTGTCCATGCTGAGAGTGAAAGCTGAAGTCTGGTTGGCGACCTCGTTCAGCAGTTTTTTCAGTTTGGGGATTTGCTCATCTGGTGTTTGCCCCAGGAACCGCAAGGTCAAGTGTTGCAATTGGCTATCTACCCACACAATCTTATCGCCCGACAATTGCCGTTGCAGTTGCCGCAACAAGCTCATATACTGCTCGTTCAGTTCTATTTTTGTAGCGATAAAGAGGCGTTTCATGGGGAATGGATTAGAACGCAAAAATAGTGAAAAAAATAATGTGGCAATTGGCTAATATAATCAGCAAATCTCTTCAGAAAAAAATCCTGCTTATGCCCTTGTTTCCCATGTGTGTAATTGGGGAATTTTTTTTAAATTTGCAAGCTTAAAATAAAACTGTGAATTTGCAGTTATAAAGTATATATTATATAGCTATGAAGAAACATAAAGTGCTGATTATCTTATTGTCTGCCTTGCTGATGCTAGGCTGCTCACAGACCAGCCAGGCAGATGCCACCAATGCGGGAAGCGACAATCAGGAGCAGAAAAATCCGACCAAAAAGAAAAAAAAGACTGAAATGACAAAAGTATTACTGAAAACCTCCATGGGAGACATCGTCATCGCTTTGTACGACGAGACCCCCCTGCACAAGGAAAATTTCATCAAATTGGTGAACGACAAATACTACGATGGCGTTCTTTTCCACCGTATTATCCAGAACTTTATGATTCAGACGGGCGACCCGGAGTCCAAGACTGCCAAGCCAGGACAGATGTTAGGCAATGGTGGCCCCGGCTATACCATACCCGCAGAGTTTGTGCCGGGCTTGTACCATAAGCGTGGCGCGGTGGCCGCTGCCCGTATGGGCGACAATGTCAACCCCAAGAAAGAATCTTCGGGCTCACAGTTCTATATTGTGGATGGCAGAGTATTCAATACCAATGAGATAAACCGTGTGATCCAGATGACTGGCAAGACCTACAGCATGGATCAAATTAAGGACTACACTTCTATCGGTGGCGCTCCTCATTTGGATGGCGATTATACTGTTTTCGGCGAGGTAGTGTCCGGTATGGAAATCGTGGACAAAATTGCCGCCCAGAAGAAAGACGGCCGTGATAGACCGGTAGAAGATATTAAGATTATCTCCGCAGAAATTATCAAATAAAATAATCGTTTAGTCGTGGAGACGTGAAGACGTGGTTTTTTTTCGCCTTAACGAGCGAACGAAGTGAGCGGCTTCCCGAACGAACGAAGTGAGTGACTCCACGTATAAACGATTAAACAAATAAACAGATCAACAATTCAACAAATGAATAATATCGACAAAATAAAAACTGAGCTGGAGCAATTCGGTATCAGCAGCATGGAAAACCTTGAGCAATTCCGCCTGAAATTCTTGGCCAAGAAAAGCGAGTTGCAGGAACTGCTATCAGAAATCAAAAACGTAGCTCCAGAAGAGCGCAAAAGCTTCGGCCAGCAAGTCAATGAGCTGAAACAGAAGGCCCAGCAACTATACGAAGATGCCAAAACGAAGATGGAAATGCAATCCGTCAGCACGGGTAGCCAAATGGATGTAACCCGTCCTTCAACGGCCATTTCCGTAGGTTCCATGCACCCTATCTCCATCATGATGAATGAAGTTTGCGAGATTTTCGAGAAGATTGGCTTCAGCACCGTTTCCGGTCCCGATGTGGAAGATGACTGGCATGTGTTCACTGCCTTGAACTTCCCGGAAGAACATCCCGCCCGTGATATGCAGGACACCTTCTTTGTGGAGTTGCACCCCGACATCCTGCTGCGTACCCACACCTCTTCTTTACAAGTGCGTACCATGGAAAAACAGCAACCTCCCATCCGCGTGATATGCCCAGGCCGTGTGTTCCGTAACGAGGCCATCACCTCCCGTGCCCATTGCATATTCCATCAAGTGGAAGGTTTGTATATTGCTGAAAATGTGTCGTTTGCGGAAATGAAACAAACTTTGCTGTATTTTGCCCAGCAAATGTTCGGCAACGAAACCAAAATCCGTCTGCGCCCTTCTTACTTCCCCTTCACTGAACCGTCAGCAGAAATGGACATTTCCTGCAATATCTGTGGCGGCAGCGGCTGTGCCTTGTGCAAACATACCGGTTGGGTGGAAATCTTAGGTTGCGGAATGGTGGATCCTAGCGTGCTTGAAAATTGTGGTATCGACAGCAAGAAATATACAGGCTATGCTTTCGGTCTGGGTATCGAAAGAATGACCATGCTAAAATACAGAACCAACGACATCAGACTGTATTTTGAGAATGACGTCCGCTTCCTGCGCCAGTTCAAAGCCGCCGGAAATTAGACGGGAAGGCGGAAAGACATGCACTGCGTGCATTCGTGAAGACGGAAAGAAGATTTTTTCGAGTGAACGTAGTGAACGTCTTGTCGAGCGAGCAAAGCGAGCAACTTCTCAAGCGAACGTAGTGAGTGACTCCACGTTTTAACGCATAATCAAAACAATTAAAAACATAAACAATGAGTAAAAAATTTAAGTTAATCAATAATATAATCGGTTGGGCGATAGGTATATTGGCTTCTGCCGTTTATATTATGACCGCCGAACCCACGGCATCATGGTGGGACTGTGGTGAATACATTGCCACCACCTACAAACTGTTGATTGGCCACCCGCCTGGAGCACCGACTTTCCAGCTGATAGGCCGTTTCTTTACGCTTTTCGCTGGTGGTGATGTCACCAAAGCCGCTTTCTGTGTCAACTGCATGTCCGCTATTTGCAGTGGTTTGACCATTATGTTCCTGTATTGGACCATTGTCCGCTTGGGCCGCAAGATGGTGATGAAGCTGGGCGAAATGACTCCCGGAAGAATTGTGGCTGTTGTGGGTTCCGCCATCGTGGGTGCATTAACTTATACATTTACAGACACATTCTGGTTCTCTGCAGTGGAAGGTGAGGTTTATGCCATGTCCTCGTTTTTTACAGCATTGGTATTCTGGTGCATCTTGAAATGGGATGAGGAGTACGACAATCCAAAGTCCAACACCAACCCCAACCGTTGGATAGTTTTAATTGCTTATCTCATAGGACTTTCCATTGGTGTCCACTTGCTGAACTTGCTGACTTTGCCCGCCGTTGTGCTGATTGTCTATTTCAAACTTTCACCCAAGGCCACCTACATGGGCATCGTACAGTCATTGGCCATCATTTCCTTCTTCTTAGGTTTCGTGCTGAATACCGGTTGGATGATTTTCGACTGGATTTTCATCACCATACCTTTGTTTGTCCTTTGCGTGAAGAAGGGAACCATCAGATCGAAAGAAGAATGGGGAGTGTTTTTGTCGCTGTTACTGTCTTTCGTGATGTTAGGGACAATTCTGTATTTCATTATTCCACAGATTGTTAATTTGGCCGGTAAGTTCGAGATTTTTGCTGTTAACTCCATTGGCTTGCCATTCCACTCTGGTTCTGTCATCTTCTTTACGCTGGTGGCCGCACTGGTGGCATGGGGATTATATTATGGCTATAGCCGCAAAAAAGCCAATTTCCTAACTGCTGTTTATTGCTTTGTTTTCATCTTGGTTGGTTATTCAACTTTCTTCACTTTGGTGATTCGCTCTAACGCCAATCCTACCATCGATGAGAACAATCCAGAAGATGCTGTGGCTTTGTTGGCCTATCTGAATCGTGAGCAATATGGCTCAAAACCGATTTTCTATGGTCAATGCTATAACTCCAGATATACTGGTGCCAAAGACGGCAAACCAGTATATACCCGTGACGACAAATCCGGAAAATATATCATTTCTGATCAAAGAAAGGAAGATAAACCCGTCTATAATCCTGCTGACATGATGCTGTTCCCGAGATTGTGGTCCAGCAATCACCGCCAGAATTATATCAACTGGCTGAAAGCCCAATATAATTCGGACAGTGCTTCCGATAAGGAAAACCGCAGAAACCTGGACAAAGGCAAGCTGCCTACCTATCAGCAGAATATGAAGTTCATGCACACGTACCAGTTCGACTACATGTATTTCCGTTATTTCATGTGGAATTTCTCTGGTCGTCAGAATGATATCCAAGGAAGAAATGACATTGACAAGGGCAACTGGATTACCGGTATTCCAGCTATCGACAAAACCCGTATAGGTGTGAATGGTAACGATATGCCCACCAGCATGGAGCGTCCCGGACACAACAAGTATTACATGTTGCCACTGATTTTAGGTCTTATTGGTCTGATTGTGTATTCAATGAAAGACCCGAAAGGCTCGTATGTGGTGCTGTGGCTTTTCCTGATGACAGGTTTGGCCATTGCCTTCTACCTGAACATGGAACCCTTCCAGCCGCGTGAACGTGACTATGCTTTCGCCGCTTCGTTCTACGCTTTCTCCATCTGGATTGGCTTCGGTGTATATGGTATTTATTCTCTCTTCGAGAAAATCAAGAACAGCAAAGTACAAGTAGCTGGCGCTTTGTTGGTTACATTGATATGCTTAGGTCTTGTCCCTGGCATTCTGGCCAAGGAGAACTGGCACGATCATGACCGCTCCAACCGTTACACCGCTTTGGCTATGGCCAAGAACTATTTGGACTCATGTGCCCCCAACGCCATCCTTTTCACCTTGGGTGATAATGATACTTTCCCCTTGTGGTACGCCCAAGAAGTGGAAGGCTACCGTACCGATGTGCGTGTGTGCAACCTCAGTTTGTTGAGCACCAGCTGGTATGTGGATCAGATGAAGCGTCAGGCCTATAACTCTGCCCCACTCCCCATCTCCATGACTTGGAACCAGTACAAGGACGGTACCCGTGACATGATGCACCTTGGACCTGCCGGCAACCAGTTTGTCAATCTGAAAGATATCATTGAATATGTGAAACAACCTCAGTTTGACAACCAGAAAGTATTGTATTTCTTGCCTTCAGACAAGTATAGAAGTACAGGCGTTGCTATCCCTGGCAGCTTCTCATTGGATGTTGACAAGGAAAAAGTGCTGGCTAATGGGACTGTCGATCCGAAAGATGCCGACCTGATTGTGGATAAGTTACGCTGGAATATGGAAACTGGTGGTGTAAATACTTACGTCAAGGCTTACATCATTATGATGGACATTTTGGCTAACAACAATTGGGAAAGACCTGTATATTATGCGGCGACTACCGGCCCAGAGGCTTATCTCGGTCTGGAAGAATACTTCCAACTGGAAGGTATGGCTTTCCGTTTGGTGCCTATCAAATCTCCGAAAAGAGGCTATTACGATGCCGGTCGTATCAATTCAGATGTGTTGTATAATAACCTGATGAATGTATTCAACGACCATAGCCGTACCGACATGGTGAATAACCCCAACGCTCCGGCCAAGACTCCATACCAGTATGCCTGGGGTGGTTTCAATGATCCGCGTGTATATCACTCTGAGGATAATGTGAGATTGACAACACTGATCCGTAAAATTCACCAGCGTTTGGCTGAACAGCTGATTAACGAGGGCAAGATTGATTCCGCGGAGAAAGTGCTTGACCACTGCAATGACATTCTGCCAGCTTGCAACTTCCCCTATCTGATGGATTATCAGTTGGGTTATTCACAAACTTGTGTGTTCTATATACGTGATTATTTCAGACTGAATACAGAAACTGGCCGTCAGAAAGGCTTGCAAATGGCTACCGATTATTGGAACATGTTTGTAGAAGAAATGGCCTGGTTAGACAAGAATTATAATGAGAGAATGGCTGACAGCTATGCCGAGCTGATTAACTACAACATCCTCTTCACACAACAGATGTTCAGCATCTTGAATGATTATCAGCTTCAGTTGCCGGAACAGGAGCTGAAGAAACTGAAATTCGACAAGTTCGCCACTGCATACATCGACAAGCAGAACAGCATCATCACACGCTGTCTTACGGACTTGGAGAAAAACCAAGAGCAACTGACACTGGCGTTCCAGTCACTGAAAAATATCACTCGATTGGCTCAACTTACCGGTAATGAGACCATAGCCAAGAAAGGATTGGATATTGCTGAAAATCAGTTGAATATATTTACCCAAATGGATCCTGGTTTTGGTCAGAGCTATCGGAATTTCTTCTACGATAATAAATATTACTAATGAATAAAGATTAATGGTTAATGAGAAAATGGCGGAAATATTCCTCTATCATTAACCACTAATCATTCTCTTGATAACCGAAAACTATTAGAATGTATGAATAATAACAACTACTGCGTCATTATGGCGGGAGGTATTGGAGCCAGATTCTGGCCCATGAGCCGCTCCAATACCCCCAAGCAGTTTATAGATATTTTAGGGGACGGCAGTACACTCATCCAGAAAACCTTCAGCAGATTCAGCAAAATCTGTCCGAAAGAGAACATTTACATCGTCACCAGCGAACAGTACAAGGATATTGTTAAAAAACAACTTCCGGATGTTACTGACGAACAATTAGTGCTGGAGCCGGCACGCCGCAACACGGCACCTTGCATTCATTATGCTAATTTCAAAATCAGACAGAAAAATCCGAATGCTGTAGTAGTGGTGGCACCTTCCGACCATTTGATTGTCAAAGAAGATGTGTTTTTGGAGGTAGTGGAGAAAGGTCTGAAGGCAGTGAGCGAGAACGATTGCCTGCTGACCATTGGTATCAAACCATCGCATCCAAACACAGGCTATGGCTACATTCAGTTTAATGATGAAAAAAGCATGCCTGATAATCATTCCATTTATGATGTGAAAGTTTTCACAGAGAAGCCAGAACTGGAGATGGCTAAGCAGTTTGTTGAAAGTGGCGATTTCTTGTGGAATGCGGGCATTTTTATGTGGTCGCTGAAGTCGATTTTTGCCGCTTTCGAAAAGTATCTTCCAGATGTGAATGACCTGTTCAAAAAGGGAGAGAGTGTTTACAATACGCCTGCTGAACAGGACTTTGTGAAAGATGTGTATCAGGTTTGCCGGAATATTTCCATCGATTATGGCGTAATGGAAAAGGCCACCAATGTGAAGGTTTATGCCGCTGATTTCGGTTGGTCAGACCTTGGTACCTGGGGGTCCTTGTTCAATCTCCGTGAGAAAGACGACGACAACAATGCCATTGTCGGCAAAAAGGTAAAGACCTACAACAGTCACAATTGCATCGTGAACATGCCGAAAAACAAGGTAGTAGTCATTCAAGGTTTAGATGACTACATTGTGGTGGAGAATGACGATGTATTGCTAATCTGCAAGAAGGAAGACGAACAGCAGATTCGTCAATATGTCACGGATGTGCAGGTGGAGTTCGGAAACAAATACGTGTAATTAATGTGCTAATGTGCCAATTATCAATTAATAATTAACAATGAATAATTAATAATGAGCATTTTAGCATCTGTATATTTCACCAAAATCTTATAACACTCAATCAAAATCATCTAATTGTATAACTTACACAATCAACTATTAACTATTAATTATCCCATGGCTTATCTTATAAAGAACATCAAGAAACTCGTGCAGGTGGAAACCAAGCCTGTGCTGCTGCGTGCCGGCAAGGACATGCAAACGGTAAAATGTATTGACAATGCGTTTTTGCTGACCGATGGCGATAAAATCGTGGATTTTGGCAAGATGAGCAAGCTGACCGAGGAGGTCTTGGCTCAAAGCAAGCATAAAATTCAGGAAATTGACGCTACAGGCCGTATGGTGTTCCCTTCATTCTGCGACTCGCATACACACATTGTCTATAAAGGCAGCCGTGAGATAGAATATAACGATAAGATCAAGGGCTTGAGCTATGAGGAGATTGCCAAACGTGGCGGTGGCATTCTGAATAGTGTGAAGAAATTGCGCAAAGCATCTGAGGATGAATTATTTGACGAAGCCTGGGAGCGTTTGGAAGAGATTATCTCTTTCGGTACGGGAGCAGTGGAAATCAAGAGCGGTTATGGCTTGTCCACCAAAGATGAACTGAAATCGTTGCGTGTTATCCGTCGCCTGAAAGAAAAGTCTCCGCTTACTATCCGTGCCACTTTCTTGGGTGCTCATGGCGTGCCAGAAGAATATAAAGGCCGTCAAGGAGAGTATGTTGATTTGATTATCAACGAAATGATACCGATGGTGGCTGCTGAGGATTTGGCCGATTATATTGATGTTTTCTGTGATCGTGGTTTCTTTACTCCTGAAGAAACAGAGCGAATTTTGATGCAAGGTATCAAGTATGGCATGAGACCGAAAATCCATGCCAATGAGTTAGCCAATTCGGGTGGTATCCAGGTGGGTGTCAAATATAATAGTTTGTCGGTTGACCATTTGGAACACACTGGTCCAAAGGAAATTGAGTGTCTAATGGGCTCTGAAACTATGCCCACCTTCCTGCCGGGAGCGGCCTTCTTCCTGAACATGGTGTATGGTCCTGCCCGCCAGATGATAGATGCTGGTTTGCCAGTGGCCTTGGCTTCCGACTATAATCCTGGTTCCTCACCTTCAGGCAATATGCAATTCATCTTGTCTATGGGCTGTGTCAACTATAAAATGACCTGTGAGGAGTCCATCAACGCCACCACGTTGAACACGGCATACGCCATGGGTGTCAGCCAGACGCACGGCAGCATCGCCAAGGGCAAAGTGGCTAACTTTTACATCACCAAGCCTATCCCTACTATCGAGTTCATGCCTTATAGTTTTGGCAGCAACAAAGTGGAGCAGGTGTTTTTGAATGGCAAGAAGGTGAAGTAACTGTTCTAAAAGATTTTATACAGCAGTAAAATACCATTTTTCAGGGAAATCTGAAATCTTTTGTCGTGAGCAAATGTTTTTTTATTACTTTTGCATCGAAGAATGATACAAGAGAATAAAGACATATTGTTGCAGCTGCTCGAACGTCACCGCAAGTTGGGCATTTCCTCGCAGATAGATTACGACAAGTTCTATCTGTATTCTATCATTGTTCATTCCACCGCCATTGAGGGCAGCACGGTGACCGAGGTGGAGGCGCAGCTGCTCTTCGACGAAGGTATCACCTCCAGCAAGCGCACCGTTGTGGAGCAGATGATGAACCTCGACCTCAAGGTGGCCTATGAATATGGCCGCGAATGGATCAAGCGGCATGAGGCTATTACTGTCGATTGGCTCATCACGCTGGCCTCGAAAGTGATGGCCCGCACAGGTAGCGAGTATAGTGCTTTGGGAGGCAACTTCTCCGCCGCCAAAGGCGAACTTCGTAAGCTAAATGTCACCGCAGGATTGGGGGGCAAGTCGTATATGTCTTATCTTAAAATTCCTGAACGTCTGGCTGCCTTCTGTGAGGAACTTAATCATCGACGCAAGTCTATTGACCCTACCGATGTCTGTGCCGTTTACGACCTCAGTTTCTGGGCACATTATGAGTTGGTGACCATCCACCCTTGGGCCGACGGCAACGGTCGTACCAGCCGTCTGCTGATGAATCTCCTGCAGATGGAGTTTGACGTGCTGCCCACCAAGGTACTCAAGGAGGATAAAGCTACCTATATCCAAGCTCTTATCGACACCCGCGAAACAGGTGATATCGTCCTCTTCCAGAACAGCATGGCAACCCTCCACGCACAACACCTTCACGATGATATCGACCAATATGTCAGTTCCACAACTGAGAAAATGGTCGATAAAACTATTTTGCAGCAGGAAATGGTCGATAAATGGTCGATAAAGCCTTCTTTGACTGGAAAACTGGTCGATATTTTAGCTTTTGTGGCCGACAAAGGCGAATTCTCCACCGGAGTAATCGTACAGCATTTTGGCTTTGCCGTCACTTCTGCCAAGCGCTACTTGCGTCAACTCACCGAGTTCGGCTACATTGAAGCCCATGGCGGCAACAAGAACCGTAGCTACAAATATTTGAAATAAACACAAAACCAACAACCATGAAAGATTTAGCAATTGCGGAAACATTTTATTCTGCCAGCAAAGCGCACATTGCGCAGGCTCTTCTGGAAGAAGAGGGAATTGAATCTATGATTTTGGATGAAACTGCGGCACAGGTGCAGGGCTTCACTATCGGCTTAGGGGGCATCCGCCTGATGGTGAATGAGGAGGACCTGGCTCAGGCACAAGAACTGATTTCGAAAATGGAGCTGTAATTGATGTGCTAATGAGACAATGTGCTGATTAATACTACCCCGCCCTTCGGGCACCCGTTGAAGTCTTACGACTTCGTTTCCTCTTCGCTCGGCATAATCAAAGTAAACTTTGTTTCTGCACTCGCTCATTCGTCAACCCTAAAAGAAGGGGAATTCATTCATTGGCACATTAGCATATTAGATAATTAGCACATTAACGAATTTGCTAATTTGCAAATTTCTCCACCGCTTTCAGGAAATTTTCGGTGATGAACTGCAATTGCTCTTCGTCCAGTTCGGTGTGCATAGGCAGGGAGACTACACAGTCGCACAGGGCCTCGGTTACGGGGAAGTCGCCTTTGTGATAACCCAGGTGAGCAAAGGCTTTCTGCAAATGCAAGGGCACGGGATAATATATCATCACGGGAACACCTAACTCTTTCATGTGTTCAATCAGACGGTAGCGATCCACATTCTTCAGTTTCAAAGTATATTGGTGGAAGACGTGAGTGCTGTAGCTGGCCGTGGCTGGTGTAGTAATATTTGGATGGTTGGCGAAGGCTTTGTTGTAATACAAGGCGGCCTGTTGGCGGGCGGCAATGTATTCATCCAGATGTTTCAGCTTCACATCCAAAATGGCAGCTTGTATGGAATCGAGGCGCGAGTTCACGCCAATCATATCGTGATAATATCGGGTGAACATACCGTGGTTGACGATACCTCTAATCTTTTCATCCAAAGCATCATCATTGGTAAATAATGCGCCACCATCACCATAACAGCCCAAGTTCTTGGAGGGGAAGAAGGAGGTGCAGCCGATAGTGCCCAAAGTACCGCTTTTCTGCAAGGGATAGTTATCTATCATCACTTCCGCGCCAATAGCCTGACAGTTATCCTCAATGACAGCTATGCCATGTTTGTTGGCAATTCGCATGATTTCCTGCATATTGCAGCATTGTCCAAACAGATGAACTGGCACAATAGCCTTGGTTTTGGGCGTAATAGCTGCTTCCAGCTGCCTTACATCCATATTGAAAGTGTCTTCCTCCACATCCACAAAAACAGGAGTCAGTCCCAAAAGACCGATAACTTCAACGGTAGCGATAAAAGTGAAGGGAACAGATATCACTTCGTCGCCAGGTTTTAAGCCCAAAGCCATCATGGCCACCAGAAGTGCGTCAGTACCATTGCCGCAAGGAATCACATGCTTCACATGCAGATATTCTTCCAGACGCTGCTGAAAATCCTTGACGGCTTTATTTATATCCCCCACATTGCGGCCTTCGGCCTTATGTGGTCTTCTTTTATTTTTTAATCCCCACATTGCGGCCTTCGGCCTTATGTGGGGTTATTGAAATTTCACCTCTTCGAGGTTGTTTGGTATAGTTTCGGTAATCCGTAACTTCTTGGTTTTTAATTATTAATTGTTAATTGTTAATTCTTTTTCGGTGTATTCTTTCAAGTACTGGGCGGTATAGCCTACGCCTTTGTCCATCAGTTGCTCGGGAGTGCCTTTGGCGATAATCAGTCCACCCTCCCGGCCGCCTTCTGGACCAAGGTCGATGATGTAATCCGCCATTTTGATGACATCCATGTTATGTTCAATCACCACAACGGTATTACCTTTATCTACCAATTGGTTCAGCACATCCATCAGAATGGAAATATCCTGAAAATGAAGTCCTGTGGTGGGTTCGTCAAGGATATATAAAGTTTTGCCCGTGTCTTTCTTCGATAATTCGGCGGCCAGTTTCACACGCTGAGCTTCACCGCCTGACAAGGTAGTGGAGGATTGTCCCAAACGCAGATAACCCAGACCGACATCGTTCAAAGTTTTGATTTTTTGTACGATGGAAGGTATCTTGTCGAAAAATTCCAGGGCTTGTTCAATATCCATTTCCAATACATCGCTGATGGATTTGCCGCGATAGCGCACCTCCAAAGTTTCTGCATTGTATCGTTGTCCGTTGCAGGCGTCACATTTTACGTAAATATCTGGCAGAAAGTTCATTTCGATGACTTTCATGCCGGCACCTTTGCATTCTTCGCAACGACCGCCAGACACATTGAAGGAGAAGCGACCGGACTTATAGCCACGAATCTTGGATTCCTGCAGGTTAGCATATAGATTGCGAATATCATCGAATACGCCTACATAGGTGGCAGGATTGGAACGTGGTGTACGTCCAATAGGTTGCTGGTTGATTTCAATTACCTTGTCAATATGCTCTAAACCAAGCACCTCTTTGTATGCCAGCGGTTTCTTTTCCGAACGATAGAATCTTTGGTTGAGAATAGGATAAAGCGTGTCTGTAATCAGTGAGGATTTGCCACTGCCGGACACACCTGTCACGCAAATCAAAGTAGAAAGCGGAAAATCGACGGTCACATTTTTCAGATTGTTGCCAGTTGCACCGACGATGGTCAGTTTCTCACCACTTCCTTTGCGTCTTTTGGCGGGCATTTGAATGCTTTTTTTACCATTCAGGTAATCGGCGGTCAGCGAGTCAGCTTTCAGGATTTCATCATAACTGCCAGCTGCCATCACTTGTCCTCCGTGTTCTCCGGCAAAAGGACCTATATCAACGATATAATCTGCTGCTTCCATCATATCGCGGTCATGTTCCACCACGATGACGGTATTGTTCAGGTCACGCAATTGTTTCAACGAGTCAATCAGTCGATGGTTATCTCTTTGGTGCAAGCCTATGCTCGGTTCATCCAGGATGTACAGCACATTCACCAATTGTGAGCTGATTTGTGTAGCCAGACGGATACGTTGTGCCTCACCGCCGGACAAGCTCTGAGATGAGCGATTCAACGACAGATAAGAGATACCCACATCGCACAGGAACTTCAGCCTTAGGCGAATTTCCCGCAGCAATTCGTAGGCAATAGTGTTTCTTCTTTCATCTAAAAATGAAGGACATTGATCAATCCAGCGGGCCAGTTCATCAATATCCATTTGGGCCAAATCGCTGATACTCTTGTCTCCGATTTTGAAATAGCTGGCCTCTTTTTTCAGTCGTGTACCATGACATTCGGGACATTCCTTCTCCCCGATAAACTGATTCACCCACTTACGGATAGAGGCTGGGGCAGTCTCATAATCGATATTGCGCAAAAAGCTGACCACGCCCTCGAAACGCACCTTCTGAGGCGACAAGCCCGATATATCCCTTTTGACATACAAGGGATCGCTCATACCATACAGAATTTTGTCCATCACCTGCTCGGGAATGCTCGATATAGGGTCGGACAGCGAAAACTCATATTTTTCGGCCAAGGCTTCCAGCTGTTTGAAAACAGGAGTGCTTTTATAAACACCGATAGGAGCGATGCCGCCTGCTTTGATGGACATGGACGGGTCGGGAATGATGCGCGACATCTCCAATTCCGTGAT
>CACXXY010000068.1 GCA_902771655.1 uncultured Bacteroidota bacterium
GGCAGTGCCAATGAATATGAGCTTGTCGATGTGGAAATGTTCAATCAGCAAGGTGGCAGTGATGGCGGCTGCGACCTTTCCCCATTTGGAGAAAACGGCTACACAGTCAATGCCGTTAATCTTGCCTTGTACAAAAACTCTTCCGCCCAGTTCTGTCTGAATCGGAGCCTCAATCATCTCAGTCACCAGACTGATTTCTTCTTCCATTGCAGCGAGAATACCTAATGTCATAGCGTTAAAATTTGTTATTATCGCAATTGAACAAGTGTAGCAATTGCCGTGTAAAGTATTGATTTATATTTTTTTCTGTCTTTTCTGTTTGTGCTAAATCGTCAGGATTACCTATTGATATGATGTTTCAGCCATTCCTGGTCGTTGCTGTTCTCGTAGTGGTCGAGCTTGTCGAACAGTTCGTCCAAATCGTTGGCCACGATAAGCAAATCGTAGTGGAAGGGGCGCAGAAAACCATCGGCGCGGAAACGCTCCAACTGGGCAATAAGATGGTCGTAATAGCCCTCGGCATTGACCACGGCCACTGGTTTGCTGTGCAATCCCAACTGGGCGTCGGTCATCATCTCAAAGTAGTACCATACGAGCCTGGCAGAATGACGAAGCCGTCGGCCAGGGACTCTAACTTCTGCTTGCGTTCGCTCATCGAATCCACCAGAATCAGTTCTTCCAGACTGGTATCGATGACGCTGCGGTTGGAAAAGAAGTTTGGAGCAATGCCAACCACACGTCCGCCCATAGCCCGGGCCGCATTAGAGGCCTCAGCCATCAATCCGATGGAAGCCCCACCATAATATAAGGTCAGCTGTTTCTCGGCGCATCGGCGACCGAAATCAGCCGCTAAAGTTCTGAAATTAGGATTGTTGCCAGCAGAAGAGCCACAGTAGAGTGCCAAGGAGTTGTATTTCATAAGAGTTGGATTTTTTGAAGAGCGAAAATAGTTACAGATATCAATATGTAAGATAAAATGATGATAGGGAAGGATCCCAATCTGAAAATGGCAAACAACACAACTGCCAGTACAAGAAATATATAGCGAACTTCGTTACCCTTCCACTTGAATTGTTTGAATTTCAGGGAGAACATGGGCAGGTCGCTGACCAAGAGGAAGCAGAATACCAACATCAGCACCAATACAGCCCAGAAGTTGTTGACAAAGGGCAGACGATCCGCGGCTATAGGTAAGAAACCGATAAACAGAGCGTTAGCTGGAGTGGGAAGACCATAAAAGTCGGTATGCTGGCGGTCGTCGTGGTTGAATTTGGCCAAACGGAAAGCTGAGAAGGCGGGGATCAGAAAGGCGAGATAGGGGAGGACTTGCACCCATGAATGGGCGGTAATGGAGGGAGGCAGGTTAAACAAACACTGTTCAAGCCAGACAAAAACAATCATGGCCGGAGCTCCGCCAAAAGAGAACACATCCGCCAGAGAGTCCAAATCGACACCCATGGGAGATTGTACTTTCAACAAACGGGCGGTAAAACCGTCAAAAAAATCGAACATGGCCGCAAAAATAATGAACAGGGCGGCTAATTTCAGAAAACCGAAATGTAGGGACATCACCATCGAGATAGCTCCACAGATGATATTCATGCAGGTGATGTAGTTGGGGATGTTCTTTTTCATAAATGTGCTAATTATCAATGTGCTAATGTACCAATTTATTGAGTTGAAAACTGAAAACTGAAAGTTATTTAATATGCTAATGTGCCAATTTATTGAGTTGAAAACTGAAAACTGAAAGTTATATTATTAGATTTCTACCCATTGCCCCCTGATTCCTGTAACTCACTAACTATTAATTATTAATTGTTAATTGTTAATTGTTAATTTCTGACCCCTGACCACTGAAACCTGTAACCTGTAACCTAAAACCTATTAATTATTAATTCTCTTCACGAACAGTTGCGCGTTCTCAAACCTGGTCACCACAATTTCCTCGCCTTTGTCGATAAATCCGACCTCAGAGGTGGCGTCCAGATATTCACCATCAATCTCGACTTTCCCAACGGGACGCAATAGGGTAGAGGCAATTCCCTGTTTTCCAACATATTGTGTCAAATTCATATCTTGTGCCACAAAGCCCTTGTCTGTATCCATATTGGTTTTCAGTGCCAGCGAACCATAGCGTGTGTCTGCGGTGATGAGTTTTTTGCCCAGCCATAGTGAGAGCAAAAATCCCGCAAAACAAGCCGCTATCACCAGAAACAGATATTTGATAAACAGTTCAGGAGCTGAAAAACTGAAGTCGAAGCCAATGTTAAAAGTCATGGTAAGAACCAGTGCGGCAACCATCAGAATGATGCCGGAGATGCCGGTGACACCGAAGCCCGGCACGACAAATATTTCCAAGAGCAGCAGACCAAGGCCGACCAAAAATACCAGGATTTCCCAATGGGCTGCCAGGCCTTCCAAATAATGGGGCGCAAAATAGAGTAGTGCGGCCACCGCTGAAACCAGCAAGGCAAAGCCGATACCCGGAGCCTGCATCTCAAAATATATACCCCCGATGATGAACATAATCAGAATACCGCTCACAATGGGGTTGATTAAGAAGGAAATGATTTTGTCAATCCATGTATCTTTTTGATATTCAATATTATATGATGAAATGTCGGCTAATTTCAGCACTTCGTCCATATCATCAGCTTCCGCATTGCAGAAACCGTTTTCGATAGCCTCTGAAGTGGTGAATGTCAACACTTTACCTTTTTCTGACACGCCAGGAATCTCCACATCCGGATCGACCATAGCCTGGGCGATATCCGGATTTCTGCCGTTCATCTCGGCTGTGGAGCGCATCAGCGAGCGCATGTAGGATTGGTATTTGTCGGGTAAAACCTGGCCGGTCTGGTCAACCACGGAAGCGGCGCCAATGGAGCTGCCTGGAGCCATGTAAATGGAGTCGCAGGCAATGGAAATCAATGCGCCGGCGGAAGCGGCGTTTTTGTTGATGAAAACGATGGTCGGGATCGGACATTCCAACAACGCTGTACGCATCTTGTCAGCAGCATCCAGCTCACCGCCAAAAGTGTTCAATTCCATAAACAAAATGTCAGCGGATTGAGCGGTGGCTTGTTCAATGGCTTTGTCTAATTTCCGCTGCGACGGACGCGAAATATTCTCGTCAATTTTGAAATAAAAAATTTTTCGCGGTGAGTTCCCCGAATGATTATCCGCAAGTTTTTTTCCTTCTGAATTTCGCGTGGAATTCTTTGCTGATTTTTCCGTGGATTTTTCCAGAGAATTTTCCGAAGAATATTCTGAAGATTTTTCTGTGGAAATTTCGTTGCCAGTATTGTCCTGCGCACGTACAGGAAAAAATACGCACAACAGTGTAAATATCAGCAAAATAGCTGTAAATTTTCGCATTTTTCAGGTTAAATATTATTCTTATAATTTATATTATGTTAAATACAACCTCTTTCCCAACAAAATAACTTAAAGTATATAATTGAGATTTGAGCGTTTATAAATGATATAGTTTAAAAGTTTACGATTATAGAATTTTGTATCTTGAATTTTGAATTCTCACAGCAACCACTCAATTTTAATAAACAATTAGCACATTAACTAATTTGCTAATTATTCACCCGCTCCCATTTTCTGAACCATGAACGGAATCTCAGTCCAATGACACCGAAAATTGCCTCCTTGAAAATTCCGCCAGACATTTTGGAGGTGCCTTCTGTACGGTCCTTGAAAATGATGGGGACTTCCACAATCTTGAAGCCCAACTTATATACATTGTATTTCATCTCGATTTGGAATCCGTAACCCACATGGTGAATCTTGTCAAAATCGATGGCACGCAAGGTTGTAGCCCTGTAGCATTTGAATCCCGCTGTAGTATCATGCACAGGAATTCCCAACATAATACGCACGTATGCTGAGCCATAATACGACATCAGCAGACGCGACATGGGCCAATTGATGACATTTACGCCCTTGCAATAGCGTGATCCTATGGCCAAATCGGCATTTTGTTCGACACAGGCAGCATATAAACGGTCCAAATCGTTGGGATTATGCGAAAAATCAGCGTCCATTTCAAAGACAAAGTCGTAATTATGTGCCAAAGCCCACTTGAAACCGTGAATATAGGCTGTTCCCAAACCCAATTTGCCCTTTCTTTCCTCTATAAATAGTCTATCCGGGTTCTCCCCTATCATTCTTTTGACAATTTCGGCGGTTCCGTCGGGCGAATTGTCCTCAATAATCAGCACATGATAATCATTGTTCAGAGCGAATACCGCATTGATGATATTCTCGATATTCTCTTTTTCGTTGTAAGTTGGGATGATGACGAGTTTCTTATCCATAACTATCTATATTTCAGTTTTTTATTTTTCAAGAATAATATAAACCGGGAAATGGTCGCTATAGCCTCCCTGATAAGCTCCTGCCGCAAAAGTTCTTTTGGGATAACCAGCGTATGCACCTGATTGTGTCAGCATGAACTGGCGTCTAAAAACCTTGGCGGTCACAAACCGGTAGCTATTGGCACGTATGGGATTCACCAGGTTGGCGGAGACAATCATCTGGTCGATAACATCCCAGTTGTCTCTGTATGCGTATGTTCCGATACCGTCCTGGAACATTTTCCACATCGGGTTGAAGAGGTCTCCTTTTTGCACATCTTTGATTTTCACTTGCGGACGCAGGACTTCTTTCACGCTCTTGGAGGTGGGATTGTCGTTAAAGTCGCCCATGAAAATAATATTGGCGTTGATATTGGCTGCCAGCAATGAATCGGCTATATGTCTTGCGGCTGTTGCAGCGGCGATACGTTTGGGCATACTGCGTTTTTCTCCGCCGATTTTGGAGGGCCAGTGCATCACTATGCAATGTAAGGTGTCGGCTTTATCCAGCACACCACTCATCAGGAAAAGGTCACGGGTACGGAAGCTGGTGTCGTCTGTCACAACCGGGAATGCCTTGGTATCAAGTACTTGGAAACGCTCTTTGCTATACAGGAAAGCCACGTCCACACCACGGCGGTCGGGTGAGTCATGATGGGCGACACCCAGTTTGAGAGGCCTCAACTTCGGCATGGCCACCAGGTCTTCCAGCACTTTTCTGTTTTCTATCTCCGAAACGCCGAGCACCACTACTCCACCCTTCTCCTGCCCTATCAGGCAGATGACGGACGACATGTTCTCTAATTTTTCCTGGTACCTTTCCGGAGTCCACTGATTACTTCCTGTGGGCAGAAATTCGGCATCATTGGTGAGTGGATCGTCTTCCGTGTCGAAAAGATTCTCAAGATTATAGAAGGCGATAATGGCCTCTTTCTTGTTGTCCTGCGCAAAAACAATAATGTTGGCAGCCAAAAGAAATGCAATCAGTGATAGAATTTTATGCTTCATAGCTTGTTCAAATATTTAAAATGCAAATATACACTATTTTTTTAAAGAAATTCTATTTTAAAATGGTTTATATAAAATAGTTTTTCCTTATTTTTGTCATTTAATTTATTCGACTAAAATTAGGTCTATGAAAAAAACTTTATTCTTGTTAGTTGTATTGCTAAGCGCTTGTTTAATAGCAAGTTCGCAAGAGTCTGGTGGAAAAAAACAGAAAAAACAGCGGGAGAAGAAAACCGCTGTTGTTGATGCCGAGACAGATTTATCGACGGAAAGTTACGACCTCGCCGAAGGTCAAGAGGATTCGGACAGCGAAACCGACTATGTGCCGGGATTGCTGCATTCCTCCAGGGATGTTTTTGAGAACAACACTTCCTATACTTTTAGTATAGCTTATTTCAGGGCAAGAGGCTATGACAACCATTTTCACAACCTCTGTATCAACGGTTTCCAATTCAACAGTTTGGTGACCGGCCGTGCCACCTATTCGCAATGGGGCGGGTTGAATCATGTGATGCGTTACCCGGAATCCATTACCGGACTGAATGTCAGCACATTCAACTTCGGTGAAATTGGCGGTGCGAGCAACTACAGCACCCGCGCATCCTCATATCGCAAGCAGGTTCGTGTGGGTTATTCGCTGAGCAACAGAAACTATACCAACCGTCTGATGGCTACCTACGCCACTGGTGTCTTGAAAAACGGATGGTCTGTAGCTGCTTGTATATCAGGTCGTTTCGGCAGCGCATTGAGCTATGTGGACGGTGTGACATACAACGGATACAGTTATTTTCTGTCGGTAGAGAAAAAATTCAACACAGCGCATGCATTGAACCTGACAGCATGGGGTGCCCCTACCGTTCGCGGAATGCAGGCCAACTCGGTAGAGGAAGCATACGAGATCACCGGTTCCCATTATTACAATCCCAACTGGGGCTGGTATGACGGCAAAAAACGAAATGCACGCATGAGAACCGTGCACGAACCGGTTATCATGCTTACCCATTATTACACCCCCAGCTCCAAATTGAACATGACAACCACTTTGGCCACCTCTTTCGGACGTAACAGCAGTACCTCGCTCAACTGGTACGACGCCCAGGACCCAAGACCTGATTATTACCGCTATTTGCCAAGCTATCAGATACAAAACGGCGACACATCTTCCACTTATTACGATGTGCTCAACGCATGGCAGACCGATGCCAATATCCGTCAGATCAACTGGGACAGAATGTATGAGGTGAACCAATTAGCCGCCTATCAAGGCAAAAGAGCCCAATATATGCTTGAAAACCGTGTGTATGACCATTTCCTGATTGGTGGTGTCACCAATGCCATTTATACCATCAATGAACATATAAAATTTGTTTATGGTGTGGAATTGCGCGGTATTAAACAGCGCAACTACAAAACTATCGCCGACTTGCTGGGCGGTTCGTATTGGCTGGATGTGGACAAATATTCGGAAGGCGATTTCCCGGATGATGCCAATGTGCAATATAACGACTTGGACAACAAAGACAAGCAACTGCATGAAGGCGATGTCTTCGGCTATGACTATGACTATCATATCATGATAGAGAAAGCCTGGGCACAGTTCTTGTTCTCTTACAATAAAGTGGATTTCAACGTGGGCGCTTATCTTGGCGGAAAAGAATATTGCAGGGTTGGCCACATGAGAAACGGACGTTTCCAGGATGATTCCAAAGGCCGTTCCAAAACCCTGTCTTTCCTGGAATATGCCTTCAAGGGCGGTGTCACATACAAAATCAACGGACGTAACTATCTTATATTGAATGGTATGTTTGAAGCCAACGCTCCTGGCGCACTGAATTGTTTTGTAGCACCCCGTATCCGCAACAAAGCCGTGGACAACCTGACCACCGAGAAAATCGGCTCTGTGGATTTGTCGTACGTGATGAAATACCCCATTGTCACCATGCGACTGACAGGATATTTCACCCAGATGAACGACCAAACCAAACTCGTCAGCTTCTATCATGACGGAATGCAGAGTATGGTAAACTATTCCATGACCGGCATCGACCAGCGTCATATTGGTGTGGAACTTGGTGCTGAAGTCAAATTAGGCAGCATGTTCGCCTTGATTTTGGCAGGCACATACGGCGATTACCGTTATTCCGACCGTGCAAAAGTGACCATCAATGCTGAAAACGGCAGCGATTTCGAAGGTGATGTGAACCGTACGGTTTATTGGAAGAATTACCATGTGGCTGGCACTCCCCAGGCTGCCGCAACCATAGGTATCAAATTCAATCACAAATACTGGTGGGTGAATATCAACGCCAACTATTTCGACAAGATTTATTGCGATTTGAATCCGGAGAGAAGAACCACTTTCGCACGCGGCACCTTGGCTGTTGACGATCCCGCCTATATCGCCATGGCTTCTCAAACCCGCCTGAAAGGCCAGTTCACCTTGGATGCTTCTATCAGCAAATCCTGGAGAATCAAGAGATACACCATCGGTTTCAACATCAGCGTGACCAACATCACCAACAACAAAAACCTGATTACCACCGCTTGGGAACAATATCGTTACGACTATACCGAATACAATCCTAACAAGTTCCAGAACAAATACTATTACGCTTTTGGAACCACCTTCTTTGCCGGACTGAACTTCCAGTTTAACTAAGATGTGGAATTGAAATTCCCCTTCTATTAGAAGGGGTGGCCGAAGGCCGGGGTAGTGGCGTAAGTTTAATTCAAAATTCAAAATTCAAAATTCAATCATAAAATGAAAAAACAACTATATAAATTATCATTTTTCTTGACCGTGGCAGTGTTTTTACTGGCCTCGTGCAAGCGTGAATTGGATGTGGCGCCTATCGCCACTTACGATGGCAAAGCCACCCATACGATTGCCCAATTGTTGGAATACCACACCAATCCGGCCGGTTTTACCTACGACACTCTTCCCAAGGGTATTGTAATACAGGGCGTGGTCATTTCAAGCGACAAAGAAGGCAATTGTTACAAATTCATTACCATTGATGACGGTACTGCGGGTGTGCAAATCAAAATCAACAGCAGCACACTGTATTACAATTTCCCACTTGGCCAGCGTGTTTTCGTGAATTGCGACGGCTTGGTGTTGGGAGACTATGGTTTGCTGCCCCAGCTGGGCTGGTGGGAGAACGACGGCATGGAAGGTATCAACACCAATGTGCTGTACAAACATATCTTCAAAGACGGTGCCCCCGGTGCCACTCCGGAGCCCATAGAACTGACATCCGCCAACCAGATACAGAACAACATGTACAACCGCTTGGTACGTGTGAAAAACTGCCATTTCAAATACCCCGGAAGTCGTTTTGCCGAGACCACCAGCAGCGGAACCTCCAACGACATTGTGTTTGAGGACGGCAGCGAGATTGTTTTATATACCAGCAGATATGCCCATTTCGCAAGTCAGTTGACACCCAATGGCACTTTCGACATGGTGGCTATCCTTTCCCGTTTCAAGACAACTAACCAATTGACACTTAGATTTTTATCCGATATTTCTGATCCTGTTGTTCCTCCTGTTCAAACAGAGGTTGTAGTGAGCAAACTGGATTTGTCCCAAAATCCATTGGAGAACGGCTGGACCAACAAGACCATCAGTGGCAGCAGTTGGGAATATATGCCAGGTAGTGCTATGAGAATTGTCGGTGCCGCTGGTGGCAACGACAGCTGGCTGATATCACCTTCCATCAATGCCACCAACTACGACAATCTGACACTTTCTTTCACTCACCGTTCATTGAACGGCGTCGGCTACCGTCAAGTATATTACTCCACCACATACACTGGTGGCGACATTGATGAAAGTGAATGGCATAGTCTGAATATCAGCAACTTCCCCACTACTTTCACAGCCTATAATGCCATTTTGACCGACGAACTTCTCGCCTCCTCCAATTTGAGGTTCGCATTCAGGTATTATGACAATATCAACTCTACATGGCTGCTTTCAGCCTTCAAAGTCTCAACTATTATTGAACAATAAAATTAATAAAGCTATGAAAAGAATATATAGCATATCAATCATATTGTTAGCCCTGATTCTTTCTTTGGGCTCATGCAAGAAATGGGAAGCTCCGGAGTTCCAGGCCCCGGAATATACCGGAAAGAAAGCCAACAAGACCATTGCCGACATCAAGGCAAGGCATACCCAGATGAACATGAATGTCACGGATTCCATCTGCCAATACAGTGGAGAGCGCTTCATCGTGAAGGCCGTGGTGGTCAGCTCCGACGAAGGTGGCAACTGCTACAAATATATCACCGTGCAAGACCAAACTGGTGGTATTGAGATCGCAGTTGACCAGAGCAGCTTGTTCAACGAATATCCTGTAGGCCAGATTGTCTATATCAACTGCGACGGTCTGGTGGTGGGTGACTACTACAACAAATTCCAGGTCGGCTGGATTTATGAAAACAGTATTGGCCGTATCAATTACATGATGCTAAACAAATACATATCCAGAGATGGCTTGCCAAGTATGGATAACATCATTGAGTTGTCTCCTTGCGGAGGTATATGCGAAATCAATTCCAATGCCGATTTGTCTGCGGACAAAATCAACTGCCTCTGCACTATCAAAGGTGCCCGTTTCAGTTCGGAATGCCATGGTTTGCAATTGGCCACCAACGAGGTCACCTGTGACCGCAAATTGGGGAATTTCAACATTGCGGTAAGAACATCCAACTATGCCAAGTTCAGAAATATTGTCATTGACGCCACCAAGGAATATAATTTGACAGGTATCCTAACAATTTATAAAAGTGATTACCAGTTCACTCTGCGTACCGCAGATGATATCAAAGAAGTGGAACAAGGACCACAAGCCACTGAGATTCTCGTCCACAAAGAAAGTATCAACGCCAACTCTCTGACCACTGGCGGATGGATTTCCACCACCGAGGACGCATGGAAATATGCCAATTATGGAGGCAGCGAATTCCTGTATCACATGCAGGTCTCCGGAACTTGCGACGATTGGCTCATCTCTCCCGAAATCACCATCAACGATGCAGACCGCATATTGAGAATTGAGCACCAGATGGCGGATGTCACAAATCCCGATTTCTACCAAGTGTATTACTCCACCACTTATCAGGGAGGTGATATCGACATGAACGAATGGCATTTGTATTCGCTTTCCAATTTCCCCACTATATTCGCTAACAGTAACGCCTTGTCTCCTGTTCCACAGGGCACATTCAGGATTGGCATCAGATACAACAAATTCAATGCCGCAATCCAATCTCACAGATGGGACATCAGGGCACTAAATTTTTATAAGATAGAATGGAGATAAAACTGAACACTATTGAAGAAGCCATTGAGGATTTCAAACAAGGTAAATTCCTCATTGTAGTAGATGATGAAGACCGCGAGAACGAAGGTGATTTTATCATTGCCGCGGAACATGTAACCCCGGAAAAAGTGAATTTTATGCTCAGCTACGGACGTGGCGTTTTGTGCGCCCCCATGTCTGAGGAACGTTGCCGTCAGCTGAAACTGGAAATGCAGGTGGATTCGGCCTCCAACACCTCGCTGCACGGCACCCCATTTACCGTGACTGTGGATTTGTTGGGTAACGGCTGCACCACAGGCGTATCCATGCACGACAGAGCCTATACCATCAAGGCATTGGCCGACCCCGATGCGAAACCGGAACACTTCGGACGTCCAGGACACATCAACCCCTTACGTGCCCGTGACGGTGGCGTGCTGGTACGGGCAGGCCATACCGAAGCGGCTGTTGATTTAGCCCGTCTGGCAGGTTTGCAGCCTGTGGGAGCACTTATCGAAATCATCAATCCCGATGGCACCATGGCCCGACTGCCCCAGCTGATGGAGGTTGCCGCCAAACACGATATCAAAATCATCACCATCCAGGATCTGATTGCCTACAGGGTGAAGAATGAGAAGATGATACGCAAGGAACAGGAAGTGAATTTGCCTACGCAATGGGGCAATTTCAGACTGATAGCCTATACCCAGCTCAACAACGGGAGCACGCATCTGGTGCTGAAGAAAGGCGAATGGGAAGATGGAGAAACCGTGCTGGTACGTGTGCACTCTTCTTGCGCAACTGGCGACATCTTCGGCTCCTGCAAGTGCGATTGCGGCGCACAACTGCACCGTTCCATGGAGATGATAGAGAAAGAAGGCAAGGGCATGGTACTATATATGAGCCAGGAAGGCAGAGGTATTGGCTTGGTTAACAAATTGAAAGCCTATCACTTACAGGAATTGGGACGCGACACGGTCGAGGCTAACCTCGAACTCGGTTTCCGTGCCGATGAACGTGACTATGGTATTGGTGCACAAATACTTAATGACCAAAAAGCCAAAAAAATCCGCTTGATTACCAACAATCCTGCCAAGCGTGTGGGCTTGAACGGATATGGCATTGACATCGTGGAAACTGTGCCCATCATCATCGAACCCAACGACATCAACCGCTACTACCTGAAAACCAAACAATCAGTGATTAGTGATCAGGGGGCTGAGATATGAGAATTGAAAGTTTTTTAATGTGCCAATTGAATTAGCAAATTAGTTAATTAGTAAATGTGCAAATGAAACTGAAACTGAAACTGAAAATACAATAACTAATAACTAATAACTATTAACTAATAACTATTAACTAATAACTATTAACTATTAACTATTAACTATTAACTATACTGCCCCTAATCACTAATCACTGCCTACAGACTCCTAACCCCTAACCCCTGACCCCTGACCCATGAAACCTAAATAACATGAACCGAAAAGAAGACAATCTACAGCAGTTAGGCCATAAGACCGAATATGCCACCGACTATGCGCCGGAGGTTTTGGAAACACTGTCCAGAGTTCACTTCGCTCTGCCCTATCACTGGACAACCAGATTTCGCCGAGATCAAGATTCTCTATATCCCCGACCAGCGCATGGTAGAGAGCAAGAGCCTGAAGCTTTATCTGTTTTCTTTCCGCAATCACGGTGACTTTCACGAGGATTGTGTCAACATCATCTTGAAAGACCTGGTTAAGCTGATGGATCCGCGTTATATAGAAGTTGTTGGTTTGTTTGTGCCTCGTGGTGGCATCAGTATCCATCCTTACGCCAATTACGGCCGTCCGGGCACAAAATATGAGGAAATGGCAGAATACCGCAGGCTGAATTACAAATTGAATTAGCAAATTAGTTAATTAGTAAATTAGTAAATTAATTGTAGTGTAGCCAAGTTAAAAGTTACAATAAAAAAGGAGGTACTTGGGAAAGCACCTCCTTTTCTATTCATTATTAATTGTCAATTAGTCTTCGTCCTCGTCATCACCGCCCATACCTAACATTTTCATCAGTTCGGGATTGGTTTTGATGTCTTGGGCGTCAGCAGGCATCAGGAAGTCAACCTGTTTGATTTTCTTGCTTGGCAACACTTCTGTGGCTTCAATGATAATAGTAACCTCAGTTCCATCAATATCCTGTTTCTGCTCTATTCTCATAGGATAACCGTTTAATTTGGGAAATTGCTGGAAATTGATGTCGGCACCACTGTTGATGGCTGTTGACACATACGCAACTGCACTTTCGCTTTCGTCAGTTTCCATGTCCGTGACGGTCACGTTCACCTTTTCGCACTCATAGCCGGCAATATTTTTCTTTTCACCAGTATGGTCGTAAGTGCAATTCAAGTTTTTCATTTTTTCTTGGATTTTTTCAGCAGGAGTCTCAATATAATATTTTCCCATGCCCATAATATCCAAAATAACCACGGCATTTTTGGCGTCACCATTGGTAATGGAAGTAATGCCAAAACCCTCCTGAATACTTCTTACAGTCTTGGTGTAATTGCCGAATATCTGAACGCTGTAATCACTTTCACCTTGTGAAGTGATATTGGGATCATCAGTACCCTCGATATGAGTGTGGAATTTAATGGTACCGGCAAAAGGTTTCTGAGCGGAAACGAGAGCCATAAAGCCCATCATTACCACTGCCATAATCAAACATACTTTTTTCATAGTTTTCTATTTTAGATTAATAATTTCGTTTTAAGCGTGCAAAAATACAAAAATATTCGATTTGCCAATGTACTTATGATAGAATTTGTAGTTCAAAGTTTAAATCACTACCCCGCCCTTCGGGCACCCCCTTCTAAAAGAAGGGGGAATTATAACTCTGAATTTTGAACTTTGAATTCTTATGAATCTATTTTATCTTTTTGTACATCTTGTTCCAGCGGATTTTGCCCTCACCGAAGGATTTGAACTTATCCAGGGACAACCATACAAACAAGGTTCTGCCAACGATATGATTTTCAGGCACAAAGCCCCAAAAACGGGAGTCGGCGGAATTATGTCGGTTATCACCCATCATAAAGTAATAATTCATCTTGAAAGTATAACTATGAGCTTCCTGACCATTGATAAACACCTTGCCATCACGCACTTGCAGGTCATTCAGCTCGTAATTCTTGATGATTTTATCGTAAAGTACTATGGTAGAATCATTAATATCTACAGTCATGCCTTTTTGTGGAATGACAATAGGTCCGAAATTATCCTTGTTCCATGCATAACGTTCATCGTGAGGGAAGATATTCATGTCGTAACTGCCAGCTTTGTCAACGATAGGTTCCACTATCAGTCCCATTTTCTCAATCTTGGAGACCTGCTCCTTGTTGAGCCAGTAAACTGTTGTGCCGGCATCAATCTTCTGCATATCTTCCTCATTAATATTCAGCGCTTTACGTTTTTTTGAAGAGAGACCTATGCCGTTAGGATCAACCACGAAGTAAGAATACTGCATTTTTTCAGGAGTAAAGGCTGGTTCGCCATTGATAAACAAGTCTTTATCAACAACTTGCAGCTTGTCACCTGGCATGGCCACACAACGTTTCACGTAGTTTTCGCGCTTATCGACGGGGCGTGCCACCACAGTGTATTCTTTTTTCACCGCTTCCCTACCCTTGCCAGGATAGTAATCACCAGCATATTTGGACCGATAGTATGCAACCTTGTCTGGTGAATAGCGATAATACAGGTTTTCCATCACTTTGTGTGGTGTATTGGGATTGAGCATGGCCTCGAACTCGCGCACAATGGCATAATAGCTCTCGCTTTGCCGCTCGATGGCCACGGTATCACCGTCAGGATAGTTGAACACCACCACATCATAGCGGCGCAAGGGTCTGATAGCCGGGAACTTCATATAAGGCAGCTTTATCCATTCGGTATAGGATTTTGCGCTCTTGGTCAGAGGAAGCGTGTGATGCACAAAAGGTACAGCAATAGGCGTCATGGGCACACGGGCACCATAGTCCATTTTGCCGACGGCCAGGTAATCACCTACCATAAGGGTACTCTCCATAGAAGAAGTCGGAATGGCATAAAACTCCACTAAGAACATGCGGATAATGTAGGCGGCTGCCACCGCAAAAATCAGGGCGTCGCCCCACTCTCTCGCTTTGCTCTTTTCAAAAACGGGAAGGTCGGCCAAATGAGTGAACTTCTCTTTTTTGGAGAATCCCAGATATGGCAGATAAATAAAAAAGAATGCCGTGCCGAGAATTAACGGCAAATAACTTGTCTTACCAAATAAACGGATGGTTTTCCATACCATCATGAAAAACATGAACACACCGATGAAAGGAAATACTATCAGCAGCATCCACCACCAGGGACGAGACAAAACCTTGCGCAGCCAGAACCAATAGTATCCCATTGGAATGAGCGACAGCAAAGGATTAACACCAGCTTTCCTGAAAATTCCCCACAAGCCCACATGCAAACCCAAAAAGGCGACGAGGAGAAGGATATATACGGCGGTTGTTGATAAAGTCATGATAATTAATAGTTTACAATTAATAATTAATAGGTTTCAGGTTACAGTGGTCAGGGGTCAGAAATTAACAATTAACAATTAATAATTAATAGTTGATAGGTTTTAAGCTACAGGTTACAGGTTTCAGTGATTAGGGGGTGAAACTCAAAATTCATAATTCAAATTTAAATTCCCCTTCTATTAGAAGGGGTGGCCGAAGGCCGGGGTAGTGATGTAAATATAATTCAACTTTCAGTTTTCAGTTTTCAGTTTTCAGTTTTCAACTTTCAACTTTTAAAGCGATTTCCTTGAAGTCATAGATTCCCGGGTGTTGCAGGAGCCAGAGGGCCGCTTTGACAGCCCCTTTGGCCAACTCCACCCTGTTCTTGGCAGTATGTGTTAGTTCAATTACTTCATTTTCAGCCTGATAAGTCACTTTATGTATGCCTGGAACATCAGTCAGACGATAAGATATAACGGGGATATCAACGGGTTTATTGTATTGGTTCTCAATTATTTTCGACAAATGGATGGCGGTTCCGCTGGGAGCGTCTTTCTTGGTGATATGGTGAGTCTCCTCGATTTTCACACTGAAATCGTCCTGCCCGCTCATGATAGAGGCAAGTAATTCATTGATTTTGAAGAAGATGTTGACGCCGATGCTGAAATTGGAACCATAAATGAAAGATGACGACTTTTGTTTGCAGTAGTCCATCACCTCGTCCATGCGGTCATACCAGCCTGTTGTGCCAGCCACTAGGGGAATACCGGCATCGAAACATTTTTTGAAATTATCGACAGCTACTGTGGGCATGGAAAACTCCACCGCCACATCAGCGGTGAGAAAGCAGTCCCACTGTTGCTTCCAGTCGTCTTCGTTGTCAATTGTAGCCACAATCTCCTGTCGCTGGGCCAGAAGGATTTTTTCCACTTCCTTACCCATTTTGCCATAGCCTAAAATCGCGAATTTTGCCATTATCTGAAGTTTAGAGTCAGGTTTACACCGTAATTGAACGAAGTCTTATTTTGTTGATAAACAAGTGAATTCATATAGTTTTGGTTGACTTGGGGAGCAAGACGCATTGACAAGTCATCGGAGATGTCGAAATAAAACAGATGTGCATCCACCACGGCATCCAAAATATTGAGGAAGTACAGGATAGCGGTGACAGCTATGGCAATTTCCATTCTTCTACGGTAGGTGTTTTTCAAGGCCAGGATGTTCACATCAGTGTAAATTTTGTATTCCGGCTTTAGCAAGGCCGTGTTGCCATCACGTCGGTTGATGAATTCCTTCTTGTATTGCACCATTTGATGGGCAAAATTATACACGAAATAGCCGGAGATTCCCAAAGCCACATAGACGATGGGCAATTTCCAGTATTTTTTATTGTAAATTTGACCGCCACCAGGAATAATGGATAGGCATCCGGCTATTGTTGGGCTGTGTTTCTTACGCAAAACGGAATCCGAAGCCGATACATGTTCTACCGGCTTGTCGGAACTGATTTTGATGCCCTTGCCACGATGTCCCTCTCTCAAACGTACGGTTGCAGATGGAACGCTATCTGCAACAACACTTTGTGAGGCGTCTTCATCAGGTGAATTGTCAAATTTCTTCAGACTGTCGGTTACAAAATTCTGTGATTCAAGCGGATTGTCCCCATTTGTATCTATGGCAAACGGGGAATTTTTCGGAGTATTTTCCGTAGTGTCAGTTGTGGCCGAAGTATGGGTGGAATCAACGGACTGAGCCTGTACGCTTATTGCACACAGACTCAGGAAAATAGATAATATTACAAATATTTTTTTCATAAATAGCAGAACTAAAGATATTTACATTAGTTTGCTAATCATCTGCTTCAAATCTTCGTCAGAAGTGAATGGAATAACAATTTTACCTTTGCCCGACAAATCTTTGTTGACTGAAACTTTTGAATTCAGTTTTTTGGAGATTGAAGACACAAACTGGTTGACTTCGTCGGAGAGGGTGATTTTGATTTTCGTCTTGGCAGGTTTGAACTCTGACGAGTATTTTTTCACCAGGCTTTCGGTTTGACGGACAGAAAGGCCGTTGTCAATCACCTGTTTCAGTACTTTTTCCTGCAATTTCTCGTTCTCGAGGGTTACCAGCGCACGGGCATGTCCCATACTTATAACATTGTCACGCACAGCGATTTGTGCTGGCAATGAGAGTTTCAGTAGGCGCAGATAGTTGGTGATGGTGGTTCTGTTCTTGCCCACCTTGTCACTCACTTCCTCTTGTGAGAAGCCGAACTCATCGACCAATCGCTGGTATGAGAGAGCGATTTCAAGGGCATTCAGATCTTCTCGTTGGATATTCTCGACGAGAGCCATCTGGATGGATTGCATTTCATCGACTGTGCGAACGTAGGTGGGAACCTCTTGCAAACCAGCAAGTTTGCATGCTCTCAAACGACGTTCTCCGGAAATGAGTTGGTATCTGCCATTGGCGATAGGTCTCACCGTGATTGGCTGTATCAGTCCGTAGGTTTTGATGGATTCCGCCAATTCTCGCAAAGCTTCTTCGTCAAATTTGGTACGAGGCTGGTTTGGATTAACCTCAATGGAGTCGATACGGATTTTTCCCACCGAATCCTGTTTGATACGGGCTACGGAATTGGATGCGATGGGAAGGTCTCCCCCACCCAGCAATGCTCCTAATCCTTTGCCCAACTTTTTTGCATCTTTTTCCATAACAATCTGTTAATTAGTTAATTTGTTAATTAGCAAATTAGTTAATTGTCAATATGCCAATGAGCTAATTATTATTCTTAAATTCCAAGTTTTCAGTTTTCGACTTGAATAATTTGCTAATTTGCACATTTGCTAATTTGTTGATAATTAGCAAATTATTCAAAGGTATAGCCGTTATTCACAAGCAGTTCCTTGGCCAGATTCAGGTAGTTGATATTGCCTTTTGACTGCACATCATACAGCACGATAGGTTTTCCGTAGCTTGGGGCCTCGCTCAGGCGCACGTTTCTGACGATAATGGTGTCAAAAACAATACCTTTGCAATGCTGGCGCACATCTTCCACCACAGCGTTATTATGCTTCAGACGGGCGGTGTACATGGTCAGCAGGATACCCTCGATAGTCAGCTCCGGATTCATGTTCGACTGTACCAGGCGCACTGTATTAAGCAGTTTGCCCAAGCCTTCGAGGGCGTAATACTCGCATTGCACGGGGATAATCACCGAATCGGCGGCCACAAGGGCGTTCAGGGTAATCAAACCCAGCGACGGAGCGCAGTCAATGAGGATAAACTCGTATTCATCTTTTAGTGCTGTCAAAGCGTCGCGCATACGATACTCGCGGCGGTCAAAAGAAATCATCTCCAATTCCGCCCCCACCAAGTCGATGGTGGCTGGCATCAAGTCCAGATTGGGCGTATCGGTTTTCACAATGACTTCTGTCGCAAAGTTGTTGCCGAGCATGCAATCATACACGCTGTGCTCCACCTGCTCGGGATCGATGCCGACACCGGAAGTGGCGTTGGCTTGCGGGTCGGCGTCAATCAGCAAGGTTTTGTGCTCCAGCACGGCCAAAGAAGCGGCCAAGTTGACCGCGGTTGTGGTCTTCCCTACCCCTCCTTTCTGGTTAACGACAGCAATAATCTTTCCCATTAGGCCTCCAAGTCTTCAAAATTAATGTCGTCGGTTTTGGGCTCGTTGGCATCAAAAAGTATGTCATCAGGAATCTTGCCCGTTTCAATGAATTCTAAAACGGCGGCCAATGCATTCTGGAATTTGGTGAAATCTTCCTTGTACAGGAACAATTTATGTTTTTCATAGAAGAAAGTACCATTGTCAGCGTTGAATTTACGCTTGCTCTCGGTAATAGTCAGATACTTCTCTTCGTTTTTTGTGGTCTTCACATCGAAAAAGTAGGTACGCTTCCCTGCTCTAACTGCTCTTGACAAAACTTCATTTTTTTCTAAATTTTCCATCTCTAATCTTTTTCGTTAATATTAATAATATGGTGAATTAATTTGCAAATATACTTTTTTTCTTTTTTCCTAACGTATAAAAAATGAAAAAATTATAATTTTATTTGCGCCCCTGCTTTTTAGCCATTTCCTGCTGCTGTCTAACCATCTCTTCCATACGCTGTTGCCATTTCGATTTCTGGACAGGTTTTTTCATGTTGGCGAGCAGCTGGGCACGCAACTTGTCCTGATTGACGGTCAGCATGAAAATACCATTCTGGGCAAAGGTTATCAGGTTGATTAACAAGTAGTAATATGTTAAACCTGAGGAGAAACTGTTAAACATGAACAAGAACATGATAGGCATGATGTACATCATGATTTTCATCATTCTCTGCTGATCGTTGTTGCCAGTGGCAGGAGTCATCAGCTTGTTGTTCATATAAGTGTAGGCAATCGTGGAGACGGTCATCAACAAGGTGAACAAACTTACATGGTTGCCATACAAGGGGATGTTGAAACTCAGGTCTAAAATAGAATCGTAGGATGAAAGGTCATCCGCCCAAAGGAATGACTGCTGGCGCAATTCGTAAGCCGAAGGGAAGAAACGGTACATGGCGATAAGGATAGGCATCTGAATCAATGCCGGGAGGCAGCCTGCCATCGGACTGGCTTTGGCGCTCTTGTACAGGGCCATTGTCGCCTGCTGCTTTTTCATCATCTCGTCCTGATTCTGGTCGGCTTTGGGGAATTTCTTGTTAAGTGCTTCTATTTCAGGTTTTAACGCTCTCATTTTAGCGGATGAGATATAAGTCTTGTAGTTGACAGGAGTAACCAGCAATTTAATGAACAATGACAGGATCAGAATGATGATACCATAGCTGATACCATAGCTTTCCAGCCAGTTGAAAACCGGAATAATGATGTAGCGGTTACACCATTGCAGCAGGAAGAATCCCCAACCCAGCGGCACCTGGCGCTCCAGTTTCATATCGTACTCTTTCAGCAGTTTGTACTGGCTGGGTCCAACATACATCATCATGTCGAAAGAGCCGGTGTTCAGGTCGCTGACTTTGAAATCCAAATCGGCGGACATGGTCTTCAGGTAGGATGTCTCGTTCTTGGCAGGCACATTCACTTTTAACGATGCCGTGGAGAAATCCGCTGATTTGGCAATCATTGTTGAAGTGAAGAACTGTTGTTTGAAGCCCACCCATTTCAACGGGGAAGAGAAATCCTTCTTGTCGCTTTTGCGCTCATCCAGATTGTCCACATCATCCACATTATCCATGTAGTAAATGGTGCTCATGTCTCTTTCAATCTGGTAGTTTCGTTCTTGGCAGGTCAATAGGGCATTCCACTCAATAGTATAGTCCAAGTTGTTGGCATACAAACAGTCGGACATATTGACGAAATTAACTTTGAAGCCGAAATGATAGTCGTTGGGATAGAAAGTGTAGAGGTACTCGATGTAACTCTCGGCGGAGCCGCCTGTCGAGTCGTTGGCTGCGGCAACACCAGCGGAAAACACTTTCAACGAAAGTACTGCGCTGTCCTCGCTCACTACCAGCGAATCCTTGATATCACTACTGAAGGTCAAGTCCTTGGAATGAACAACAGCCTGATTTTTCAGCATCAAGTCGATATTGATATTATTATTGTCGCCATCGAAGAGCACCACTTGGGGTTTCACCGAATCTTTGGGGGCAAATTTGTAAACATTCTTGAACTCAAC
>CACXXY010000069.1 GCA_902771655.1 uncultured Bacteroidota bacterium
GAAAACTCTTGGCGACTGGCCCACCATTTATGAAGGACTGTCAAGTCTTCCCGAACAAGCCCAAAAAAGTTGGTTTGCCTTTGACCATTTCTACTCCGATAATTCCTTTGAGCAGGCTTTGCAAATTGTATTCGCAGGACAGCCCAAAAACATCCTTGATGTGGGCGGCAATACCGGTCGCTGGGCCACCCAGTGTGTCCGTTACAATAAGGAAGTGAAAGTAACCATCATGGACCTGCCTCAACAATTGGAAATGATGCGCAAGCAAACCCAGGGCTTGGAAGGTGCCGAACGTATTGACGGTTACGCTGGCAACCTCCTAGACCCCAACACCCAACTACCCAAAGGTTATGACGTAATTTGGATGAGCCAGTTTTTGGACTGTTTCTCTGAAGAGGAAGTCATCAGCATCCTTAAACGCGCCGATTGTTCATCATGGAGACATTCTGGGACAGACAAGCCTTCGAGACCGCCTCGTACTGTCTGGCACAGATCAGTTTATACTTCTCCGCCATGGCCAATGGCAACAGCAAAATGTACTATTCCGATGACATGAAGCTCTGTATCGAAAAAGCAGGATTGAAAGTCCACAAAATTCATGACAACATCGGCCTCTGTCACAGCATTGTGGAGTGCGGAGCAGTGTAATGCACAATGCACAATGTACAATGCACAATGTACAATGCACAATGCACAATGCACAATGCACAATGCACAATGCACAATGTACAATGCACAATTAATAATTAACAATTAATAATTATTGGATTGTAGTTCTTTTTATTAAGATTTGTGTATAAGCGAAGTTAGTGAAGTTCGCAATTTAAAATAAAGTATATACATAATCTTTGTATGTCAGGAAAAATGCGTATCTTTGCAATTTAATAAATTGCAAAAGATGAAACCTGTCAATGCGAGACAATACATTCCACAGCAGCCGCCCATCGTCATGGTGGACAGCTTCTTGGAGTGCAATGAAGCAGAGATTACAACCAGTTTTATCATCCCCGAACAACATATTTTTGTACAAAACGGCCAGTTGAGCGCAGCCGGACTAATGGAGAACATAGCACAGACCTGCGCCACACGTATCGGTTGGTTGAACTACAACGAGCCCGTAAAAATAGGAGTTATCGGAAGTATCAACAAACTGGAAATCAATTTTTTACCTTTTGCAGGACAGACATTATTGACCAGAGTTGAAGTATTGTCGGAGATTTTCGGAGCCACCATTGTGAAAGCCGAGATACAGTGTGAAGGGGAAACAGTGGCCCAAGGAGAGATGAAAGTGTTTGTGACAAAGCAAAATGTACTGAGAGAAAGTGAAGAATAAATACAGCATATACCAAAAAGGCCACAGCATTATCAGTCCGTTGGCCTGTGGAAGTTCAGCCAATTTCGAGGCCATTGCAGCGGGCAAAAGCCAATTGCGGAGCTATGGGCAACGCTGGGGCATTCCTGAACCATTTTTTGCTTCTGTTTTCGAAGATGATAATAGTTTTGGTGATATTGTACCGCCAAAAGTAGAGATGAGCCATGGAACGTTTCCACAATACACCCGTTTTGAAAAATTGGCCATCAAAGCGGCGGGAGAAGCCATCCGCAATGCTGAGATTGATGCCTCTGGCAACCGTGTATTATTTATTCTGTCCACCACTAAGGGCAATGTTGAATTATTGGAACATCTTGGTTCACGCCACGACGACCGACCCTATCTTTGGTACTCTGCCCAACTGATTGCCCAACATTTCGGCAATCAGAACACCCCTATTGTTGTCAGCAACGCCTGCATTTCGGGTTGTGCAGCCCAAATTGCGGCATACAACATGCTACAGTACAGCGACCAGTATGATTACGTGGTCGTGGTGGGGGCTGAAGTACTGTCGAAATTCATCATCTCCGGTTTCCAGTCGTTCAAAGCATTGTCGCCCGAACGCTGCAAACCCTTCGATGCCAACCGCTGCGGACTGAACCTTGGGGAGGCAGGCGCTGCCATTGTCTATGCCCGCACTGACAAGCCCGAGGAACTCGCCGACAGCACCATCATCATGGAAGCGGGTGCCATCAACAACGACGCCAACCATATCTCCGGTCCCTCACGCACTGGCGAAGGGCTGCTAAGAAGTATTCGCAAAGTAACAAAGAACTTTGACACACAACGCATAGCCTTTATCAACGCCCACGGCACCGCCACCCTGTACAACGACGACATGGAGTCAGTGGCTATTAACCGTGCCGGATTGCAAGACATTCCCGTCAACAGTCTGAAAGGCTATTACGGCCACACCTTAGGTGCTGCCGGTGTCATGGAAGTCATTCTTTCCTCCATCGCCTTGCAAAAACACATGGCCATCAAGAGTTTGGGCACCGAACAACCCGGCACCGTCCAAGCGCTTAACGTATGCATGGAGAACCACGAAGTTCAAGGCGACGCATTCCTGAAGCTCATCTCAGGCTTCGGTGGCAGCAATGCGGCAGTGCTGTTTTCCCTAAGACAGGGGCCAGTGATCAGGGGTCAGGGGACAGTGATCAGAATTCACAATTCACAATTCACAATTCACAATTCAATTGTTTTGCCCGAAATAACCATAGGAGCACAAAGCATTGACGACCAGCTGGCGCAGTTATACCGCAACATCGGCATGAGCTATCCCAAGTTCTTCAAGATGGACAGGCTATGCAAGTTTGGTATCTTGGGGGCAGAGTCTTTGCTGAAAGATTATAATTTTGACCGCGAGAACGTGAAAGCGGACTGGGGCATCATCCTGATGAATAGTGCTTCGTCGCTTGACAATGACCGTCGTTATCAGGAGACCATTGCCACAGACAACTACTACCCCAGCCCAGCGGTTTTCGTATATACTTTGGCCAACATTGTGACAGGCGAGATTGCCATCCGCCATAAAATTGGAGGTGAAAGTTCATTTTATGTGATGCCTGAATACAAGCAAGAACTGATAGAAGAAATCATTGGCCAGGCATTCACCGCCAACCCGGAGCTGACGCATATTATCTGCGGCTGGGTGGATGTTGACGGGGAAAACTGTGAGGTGAAGATGGGACTATATAAGAGAATGGACAATGGACAATGGACAATGCACAATGCACAATGCACAATGCACAATGAATAATGAATAATGAACAATGCAGAAATAAAACAATAAACAACTAAAAAATACAACATGGAAGAATTAATCTACAAATTGAAAGAAGAAATTATCGATGTATTGAACTTGGAAGGCATGAAGCCTGAAGACATCGACGAGAATGCTCCTTTATTTGGCGAAGGCCTCGGCTTGGACTCCATTGACGCATTGGAACTGATTGTGTTGATGGAGAAAAACTACGGCATCAAGCTGAAAAATGCCAATGAAGGCAAGGAAATTTTCAAGTCCGTACGCGTGATGGCTGAATACATTAACGAACACAAAACGAAATAATCGATGCCTAAACTTGTAGTCACCGGTCTTGGAATTATCACAGCCATGGGTGCTGGCAAAGAAGCCACCGTTCGGCAGTTGCTGAGCGGCAAGAGTGCCATTGGCAGTATGCGGATTTTACAGACCAAGCATCGTGAATTGCCTGCCGGTGAAGTAAATTATACCGACGAAGAGTTGAAACGGCTCATTGGGATGCCCCAAGAGCAGCTATGCAACCGCACCACCCTATTAGCTCGGGTTGCATTGAAAGAGGCTTTGACAGAAGCCCGACTGACTGAGAATTTTCCAGACAAGGTGGCCTTTATTTCCGGCAACACCGTAGGAGGCATGGAGAAAAGTGAACGTTATTACCACGACTTTAAGGAAAACAACAGTCGGAACGAGTACATTGGCATGCACGACTGTGGAGCCTGTACAGAAATGATTGCCGAGGAGTACAGAGGAAAATTCCAATTAATGAGCACTATATCCACGGCTTGCTCTTCAGCGGAGAATGCCATTATTTTAGGGGCTAATCTCATCAAGGACGGCCGCACGGAAATCGCAGTGGTCGGAGGCACGGAATGCCTGTCGAAATTTCACCTCAACGGTTTCAACACACTGATGATTCTGGACCAGAACGTATGCAGGCCCTTCGATGCCCAGCGTAATGGTCTGAATTTAGGAGAAGGCGCCGCCTATCTTGTCATCGAGACAGAAGAGTCTGCCATTCGTCGTAATGTTCCCATACTATGCGAGTTAAGTGGTTACGGCAACAGCTGTGACGCCTTCCACCAGACAGCCACTTCCCCACAAGGGGACGGTCCTTTTCTGGCCATGCAAAAAGCACTGAAAGACAGCCATTTGGAAGCATTCGACATTGACTATATCAACGCCCACGGCACAGGCACTCCCAACAATGACGAATGTGAGGGCATTGCCATGATGCGCATTTTTGGGGACAAGATGCCACCCATTTCTTCTACCAAGGCATATACAGGCCATACCACCAGCGCAGCCGGCAGCGTAGAAAGTGTCATCAGCATCCTCTCCATCCTGCATCATTTCATTCCTGCCAACCTGAATTACCAGCAGGCCATTGAAGGTCACAATTTCAAGCCTGTAGCCGAGGTGCTGACCAATGTGACCATACACCATGTGCTTACCAATTCCTTTGGATTCGGGGGTAATGACTCATCGTGTATTTTTTCCGCATATCAGAATACAGGGCACAGGAATCAGGGGTCAGTGGTCAGTGAGCAGATATCAGAAAATAAAATTCAAAATTCAGAATTCAAAATTCAAGAAGCAGAGGGGACTAATGCGTCTTCACGCCTCAACGTCTCAACGTCTCAACGTCCGATATATATCCTGGCGGCTTCGCAGATCTCGAATCAGGCGCCACTGTGTGAGCAATGGTTCGAGCAGCCGGAACTCCCCACCGTTGCCAACAGTGATTCGCAGGAAGCGGATTACAGCAAGTATATCAGTCCTATGGTCGCACGCCGTATGGGCAAGCTCTTCAAACGAGCCATCGCCACAGCAGTTGATGTGATGGATAAAGGAAAGATGAAACAGGTGGACGCCATCATAACAGGTACTGGTTTGGGATGCATCGAGCATACCGAGAAGTTCCTGAATGCCATGCTCGACAATGATGAGGAATGCCTGCCACCCACACATTTCATGCAATCGACACACAACACCATCGGTTCGCAGATTGCCCTGCACCTGAAATGCCACGGTTACAACTGCACATACTCCCACCGGGGCACCTCTTTCGACAGCAGCCTTCTTGACGCCTTAAGCCAAATGCACCTCGGAGAAATACACAGCGCTATGGTATGCGGGCATGAGGAAATGACCCCCGACTATTTCAAAATGCTAGGTAAAATCGGCTACTGGAAAGACGGGCAGTTTGACGAGAAGACCTTACACCGTCATGACAGCGTAGGTTCTTTCTCTGGCAGTTGCTCGGTCAACCTGCTACTCAGTGACACCGCCAACGACGAAACAATGTGTGCTATCCGATCAATGGACTTGCTATACAAGCCGAGCCAACAACAATTGCAAGAAACTCTGCGACAAAATTTAGCCCAGTTGAACATCAGTATCGAGGATATATCAGCCGTAGTGATGGGCCTGAATGGTGACAAAGAGAACGACGAAGTGTATCTGGACTTCGCCAGACAGCATTGTCCCCACACACCCATAGTCTGGTACAAACACATTTTCGGCGAGTCGTATTGCGCCTCCGCATTTGGTGTGTATGCCGCTGCTGTCATGCTGCAACGCCATTGTATTCCTGCCCATCTAATCTATTCTTCTGCCAAGACTGACATCTCTCCCAAGTATATCCTGGTTTATAATCATTTTCAGAATAAAGACCATTCACTTATACTTTTGTCATCATGTTCGTGTTAATCCTTTTAATCATCTTGCAGTCCATATTGCTAGTGGCCGCACAGTCGCTTTTGAAGATTTCCGTACAGTTGTTCGGTGATTTCTCCTGGTCGTGGCAATACTTCAAAACCGTCTTCACGACCTGGCAATTCGCCGCCTCGGGTGCCTGTGCGTTGACAGCTATGCTGGTATGGATGTACGTGCTGAAACACTACCAGTTCAGTGTCGCCTATCCGCTGCTGTCTATCAGCTACATCATCGGGCTGCTGGCGGCCTACTTCATCTTCCATGAAGCCGTGCCCCTCACCCGATGGATTGGGGTTTGTATTGTGATGGTAGGAGTGTACCTTATAGCTAGGGGTTAGGTTTTAGGGGTTAGGGGTTAGTTAATAGTTAATAGTTAATAGTTAATAGTTGAAGATTAAAAGGTTGGAATTAATAATTAATAATTGATAATTAATAATTTAGGGGGTCGGATTTTGAATTTTGAATTTTGAATTTTGAATTCAAAAAAATTTAGATAGCACTTAAAATGAAAAAATACGGCATAATTCTACTATTGTTCTGGCTGATTACAGGGCTTGGTTTTGCTCAGAGCGGCAAGGAGGTGACGGTTACTGGAAATCAACTGACGCAGCTGACGCTAGCCATCAGCAAGGCGCATCAACAGGTGCAAACCCTCAGCGCCAATTTTACCCAAGAGAAAAGCTCCACACTTTTCACGGAGAAAGTGATACAGAAGGGTGTTTTCTGCTATCAGTCCCCCAAGCAACTGCGATGGGAATACAAATCGCCCAAAGCCCTCACCCTACTTTTCGACGACACCAAGGTGACCATACTGACTGACAAAGGAGCCGTCAACAATCCCAACAAAATGCTCAACGAATTAGGAAAGATGATTATCAACACCATCAACGGCACCAATATGAGTGACAACAGCAACTTTGACATCAGCTATGCGAAGAACACTCAAGATGGAAACTATATTGCCATTCTAAAACCTATCAACAAAAAAATCAAGGCCAACTACAATTCCATCAAAGTTGTACTGAACGGTAAAGATTACTTGGCGGAGAAGGTCATCATGAATGAGAGCAACGGGGATGTGACCACCATCATCTTCAGCAATAAAAAAGTAAATCAAGCCTTACCCGCCAACAGTTTTAAGAAATAGACATGCTTCTAAACAGTTTTTTTTATATCGAAAAAGAAGAAACAGCTGGCAATCAGGGGGATACATTCCATGTGGCATCCCAGAATACAGAAAGCAAGAATTCTGTAGGGACAGATGATGGCATGTCCGCACAATATCATATTCGCCTGAATCCCGAACACCCAATTTTCAAGGGACACTTTCCCGGATGCTCTATCACTCCCGGCGTGTGCGTGGTGCAGATAGCGGTGGATTTGTTCTCATACCTGTTCAAGCAGGAGTATCACCTACATAAAGCTAAAAACATTAAGTTTCTAAACATCATCAAACCTGACGAGACTGACAAGCTCTGCTACCAGCTTTCATGGGAAAAACAAGAAAACAATGAATACCGGCTGAAAGCGATGGTGCAGGGAGATGAAATAACGTATGCGAAGATGGACATCACAGTTGAAACTGAAAACTGAAAACTGAAAATAAATAATTGATAGTTACAAATTCAAATTACACTACCCCGCCCTTCGGGCACCCCTTCTAAAAGAAGGGGAATTTAAACTACCCTAACTAACCCCTAATCACTAAACAATAAAACCTAACGATGAACTCCGAGGCTACCAAGTCACAATTCAAGCAAAATGCCGTGTGCGTTGTTATACCGACGTATAACAATGGCAGGACTGTGGCTGATGTGGTTCGGGCTGCGATGGAATATTGTGAGGACATCATGGTGGTGAATGACGGTTCCACGGATGATACAGCAAAGGTGTTGGAGACACTGACAATAAAAAAAACAGAGGCAGAGACGCAAACGGTAGAGACACAGACAATAGAGACGCACGGTCGTTCGTCTCTACAAAATGGCATTACGGTTATCACCCACCCCGTCAACATGGGCAAGGGGAAGGCGTTGACCACGGGTTTCCATGCTGCCATGGAGAAAGGTTTCCGCTATGCCATCACGATGGATGCCGATGGTCAGCATTATGCCTCCGACCTGCCTGCTTTTGCGGAAGCACTCGCCGCACATCCTGACACACTTATTGTGGGTAGTCGCCAGTTCGACCAACCCAATATGCCGCAGCAAAACAGCTTCGCCAACCGCTTCTCCAACTTCTGGTTCACCGTTCATACAGGGAAGAAAATACCTGACACACAGACAGGTTATAGACTTTATCCTTTGGATAAGATGGGACAAATGAGACTTTTGTCAAGCCGCTACGAAGCCGAACTTGCCTTGTTGGTCCGTTCCGCCTGGCGTGGCATCAGCATCCACCCCATCCCTATCAACGTGTATTACCCTCCCAAAGAGGAAAGGGTGTCGCACTTCCGCCCCGGACCGGACTTTTTGCGCATCAGCCTCCTCAACACTTTCTTCACCTTCGCTGCAATACTCTACGGCTATCCGTCCATGTTGTACCACCACATTAAGAGAAAACTGAAAACTGAAAGTTGAAAACGGAAAACTAAAAATTTTTCCACTACCCCGGCCTTCGGCCACCTCTTCTAAGAGAAGGGGAATTCAAAATCCATAATTCATATCCACTAAAACCTGCAACCTAACACCTAACACCTGACACCTAACACCTGACACCTAACACCTGACACCTAAATGAAAACCCTCTTCCTCAACATATACAGATATTTCAGACAGCATCCCGTGGTGTTGTGGGGGACGCTTGCACTGCTTACCCTGCTGTGTGTACTCAGTGCTCTGAGAATCAACTTTGTGGAGGATATCAGCAGTTTTCTGCCCAATAATAAAGAGAATGAACGCATCAACTATGCCTACGAACATATTGGTGCCGCCAACAAAATCATAGTTTCTATCAGCCAGACTGGCAAAAATGATGATGAGGAAACGAATGACGAAGAGACTGACAGCGAAAATATTGATTATGAATTGATTTGCGGTGCTGCAGACCGTTTTGCGGAAGTGTTTCAGGAAAATGCTGTAGAAACATGCGACGATGCGTCTCAAAACTCGGACCAAAATAAATCCGCAGAGACGTGCCACACTGCTTCTCTGCAATACCAGGTAGATCAGGAAAAAATTGATGAAATCACGGCCTTTGTTGTCGAAAACATGCCGTATTTTCTCACCGAGGAAGACTATGAGCGCATGGACACAATGCTGAACGCTGAGCATATCAGTGAACAGTTAGCCAATGACAAACTGTTGCTATCGTCTCCCGTGGCGACCTTACGAAACATCATCCAGAAAGACCCCTTGTTTTTCTCGGCCAACATCTTACAGTCGCTCAACAACTTCCGTCCCGACAACGGCTATCACGTGGAAGACGGTTACATTTTCAACAAAAAAGGAAACGAAGCGATTATCGTCATCACCTCCCCCTACCCTGTCAGTGAAACGAAAGACAATGCCAAGCTCATCCAGAAAATCAAGAGCACTGCCCACGAGGTAGAGGAAGAGTTCAAGCACCAGGTACATGTCCGAAGTTTCGGTGCTGCTGAAGTATCGATTACCAATGCCCAGCAAATCAAGAAAGACAGCTTCTTGGCCATCAGCTTATCGTTATTGCTGATTGTAGCCATACTGATATACTATTACCGCAATGCCCGCAGCATCTTGCTGATATTGTTGTCCACTTTTGCTGGCGGACTGTTTGCACTCGGCCTCATCGCCCTCATCAAAAATCCCGTATCGCTCATCGCCATTGGCGTGGCTTCTATCATCATCGGCATCGCCATCAACTACCCGATACACTTTCTTTCCCACTTCAAGAGGACAGATGATAAAGAACAGATTATCAAAGACATAGTCACACCCTTACTCACCGGAAACATCACCACGGTAGGTGCTTTTATCAGTTTAATGTTCATCAGTTCCACAGCCATGAAAGATCTGGGTCTGTTCGCAGCCCTCTTGCTGATTGGAACGATACTTTTCGTATTAATATTTCTGCCGCATCTGTTAGGGAAACACTATCCCGGCAAAGACCGTCAATTGGCATTCCGGCCGATGGCCGAATTCAGACCCGAACGCCATATTCTGATTATGGTAGCCGTTGTGGCGTTGACTATACTCTTCTGGCATTTCAGCAGTCGCACCTCTTTCGACACCAACATGCACCATATCAACTACATGACGAATGAACAGAAAGAGGCGTTCCAACAACTATTAGCGGAAAGCGATACTAACACTTGTACGGTATATTGCATTGCTGAGGGTAACACACTGGACGAGGCCCTGGAATACAACGAGAAAATTTTCGCAAAGACGCACGGCAGTATGTCTTTACAACAGATTAACGGTGTCGGTAATTTCCTGCCATCCACTGCGACTCAACAAAAACGCATCGAACGTTGGAATCAATTCTGGAAAGATAAAAAGGAAAACTTCTTCCTGAATTTAGACAAAGCCGCTGCGGAAAACGGCTTCTCAACCGCCGCCTTCCAACCTTGCAAAGACATTCTTGACAAAGATTATGAAATACATGATAATCAATATTTTAGCATTATCAGAGAAAAATTGGCAGCCAATTATATTTCCGAAGAAGAGGGACATTGTTTAGTGTATAATTTGCTGAAGGTGGATAAAGATGATGCCGATAAAATTGAACTATTATTCAATGGTTTAGATGAGCACATTTTTTCCTTTACCGACAGTTCCATTGCTTCACGCTTAGTGGATGCTCTTTCCCAAGACTTTGATTATGTGCTCTTTATCTGCGGATTTATTGTTTTCACTTTCCTGCTGATATCTTTCGGAAGAATAGAAATAAGCCTGATGGCCTTTATGCCACTGATTATCGCCTGGATATGGATTCTAGGCATTATGGGCATTACGGGCATCCGCTTCAATATTGTCAACATCATCCTTGCCACCTTTATTTTTGGCATGGGCGACGACTACTCCATTTTTGTCACCGAAGGCTTATGCTACGAATACCGATTTGGCCGTCCGATGTTGTCGCAATTCAAGAACTCCATCATCCTGTCGTCCTCCATCATGTTTATCGGCATCGGCATGCTGATTTTCGCCAAGCATCCCGCCATGAAATCCTTAGCCGAGGTCACGGTAGTGGGCATGTTCTCGGTGGTCTTGATGGCCTATATCATACCGCCTTTCATTTTCAAATGGCTCACCGAAAAGAAAGGCAAACTTCGCAAACAACCTGTTACCCTCATCGACTTCCTACGCACATTCGGAGTCTTGATTGTATATGTCACAGGTTCCCTTTTCTTAAGCATTTCCGCCTTTTTCATGTTGACCATAGGAGGCAAGACCAAAAAGCACAAGGAACACTACCACAAGCTCTTACAGAACACCATGCGCTATGTTGCCTGGTGGATGCCGCAGGTCAGTTATCGAGTGGACAATCCCAATGGCGAGGACTTTTCAAAACCGGCGATCATTGTATGCAACCACCAGTCGCATTTCGACTTGATATACACTCTGATGCTTTCCCCGAAAATCATCGCCATTACCAACGAATGGGCATGGAACTTTCCGCTATACAAAGGCATTTTAAGAGGAGCCGATTTCCTTCCCGTCACCAATGGAATCGAGCAGAATATCTCCAGACTGAAAGAACTGACAGACCAGGGCTATTCGATACTGATATTCCCTGAAGG